>JAAEPL010000028.1 GCA_024232675.1 Planctomycetaceae bacterium | reverse complement strand
TCATGGGAATGCATCGGAGATGTCAACGAGATGGTCGAGCGAAAAGATATTTGAGAAGAGCGTTTTGTAGTGGTTTCCCATCTACTTTAAGCACACGGCGCGGAGTGCATTACAGCCACTCCTATATCTACACTACGTACTAACACCGTCCAATGGAACGTCTTAATTGAAAAACTTTTCGTGAAACAAACAAGCTTTTACTTGTGATTAAAATGTGGGTTACCGTCAAAGTCTTCCCCGCGATTGAACGATTCTCTTAAATTCAACCAAGCAGCAGTCGATGCGTCCTCCGCTTGCTTCTCCGTTTTCACGTCTGCTCCATTCCAGGTTGTGCAATGCGACCTTTCGCCCTTCTGTCATTCCCCTAATTTCGTGCTCGTTTTGCTAAAAAAATCGTCTCCGTGAAAACTGGTTTGAATTTCTTCGTATTGAAAATATTACTTTTGGATCCAGTCCGTTATTTCCACAACCTAGCGGTGGAGGCTTTTTGAACCCGAGGTACCCGATGCCATTCAATTCCGATCGTCGAAGTTTCATAAAGCAGAATGCACTCGCGCTAACAGCCTACGCCTTGCCTCTTCCGGCGTTTCAGCGTCAGGAGGCTTCGGTAACGGTGGCGGACCTGCCCACGTCCACCATCGAAAAATTCACATCAACCATCAAGGGACAAATAGCGTTTCCGAACAGTGCAGAGTACCGAACCGCCGGACAGCTCTGGAGACAGCCCGCAAGAACGCGTTAGTGAAGTTAGTTATCCAAAAACTCTTCTTCGTCTAGGTGCTTAAATGACTTAATCAAAGTGCGGTTACGAAAAGTGTCGCTATTTCGGTAAAAGTTTATTTCGTAAATCATTAAAAAGATCTTATCTTCGCGCTTGATGATCCTTCCATAAATATCGCCGGGAACCGACTCTTCGCTAGGCTTGAATTGCTCCATCAATTCGGCGGCGAGCTTAACACCCAGTGTCGGTCGAGGATCTTGAGATGAATGAAATCGTGCTTCGCTGGGGGATATCAGGTCCGTTGAAAACCGGCCTTCAAAGTCCCTGCTCGGTTTTATATCAAAGTCGATGACGTGGGATCGCAAGCACACGTTACTCCCAACATGTTGTTCAAGCGCAGCGTTGATTTTTTCCATGCTAACGTAATAGCGACATAAACGTCGTGCTTGGTGTGCTCGAACACGATCCGCGGATTGCCAAAGTCTTAAATTCTTAATTGAATCATCGCTTAAACGGGAAAGCAGAACGGGATTCACTTTTTTTCCGTCGACTCGCAAGACTACTTTCATTTGCTTTGTGAGATCTTCTGCGGGGACTTTCACCTTTTTTTCGTCAACCAAAAAGTATTCAACAACGCCGACTACAGAGTATTTCCCGTCAGCCGTTCCGATACTCACGGGCGTATGCAGCTTTATATTCGGTGGATATTGCTCCTGAGCGGGTAAAGGGGAAGCAATTAAAAGAAGCGCAGTAACAAGAAAACCAATTCGCATCATCTCGGCTCTTTGATTTTGGGTTGATCGGAATTTCAATCCATTGCGAACGCTCATTTTCACACCCTGTTGGGTCACTGTCAAACATTTGGCACCATTTCCCTGACCCCATTTTTCTTTGAGCGTTTGTGTGATTCGAGCATGGATGTCGCGAGGTTCAACTAGCACCTAATCCAGCAAGGACCCAAGGTTTTGGCCGCGTTCAGGCAAAGGGTAACGCGCACCGATGATGCCTTCTTACTGGCGTTAAAAGAACTTGCCCAACCGACGGGCGAAAGGCGCTATCGAAGCCCCTTGTGAATTGGCACAGCGTTGTCTTGCCTACCCGCGTGTGCGGAGCGAGGTCTGGACGGGGATAAAAAATGGCATTGGCCGAACCATTAATCTTCTCCGGCCAAAGCATTCGCAACGATTTTTGACCAAGCCTTATAGTCGTCAGCAGGAGCCGTTTTCCCGGTAATTTGCCGTAGCGCAAAGAGCACTGAATTGCGGTTACGGTTTGGCAACTTCGAAAGTTCGGCAGTTACTTGCTCAGCTTCCATCGCATCGATCGTTCGTTCCTGCACAACATAATCAAAACGTTGCCTGGTGGGCCATGGTGCAGCGTCCTCGACCTCCTGCATGACGGAGAAATCCTGCTTCAAATAAGTAACGTCGGCGCGAACGAATCCTCGCATTGAATTACCCGAATAATATTTTGCAGGCATTGGCCTATCCCAAGAGGGCACTACCGCCACACCAAGACTATCTGCTTGATTGGCGGGAGCGTGGCACAACAAGCAATTCTTTAAGTGATTTACGGCGACCAATTTTCGCTGAATCAGTTTGCCATCGCGTTGGATCGGCAAACGCGGGTCGCTCTTTTCAAGCTGTGCAAGTAGTTCGGGCAGCGTCCGTTTATCGTTGAATGCCGCCAAAGCTTCCGCACTATGTTCAGCAACGATATGCCAGGGATAATCGAACCCCTCCATCAATTGATTTCGCACCGACTCGGTATCACCCTGATTTAGCTCCTTGATTGCTTTGATCGCTGCCGAGCGGACACGTGGGTCAAAATCAAATTTGGCGCGGTCCACGAGCATGCGAACGGCTGCCGCCGTGCCGTGATTCTTCAAATCGTTAACTAAATTCATACGGATTTCGTACGTATCAACCTGAAGCATTTGCTCCAGCGTCTGAAAGGCCTGATCCCTATCGAAGATTATTTCCTGACCGGATAACAGGGAGCTTTGCACCGCAGCTCTTATGGAGTTTTCTCGACGTTTCACTTGCTCGAAGGGACGACTACCAAAGGCGTCGAATTGACTCAACACTTGCCCCAATTTCGAGGAAATGGAGCTCATCGTTATTGATTGGGATAAGTTACTTCGGCAGTCCTCGCCCATCGCGAGCGGCAAACCAGCCAGGTCAGGACGGCGTGCCAAGTAAGCTCGGAGTGGCTCTTCTGGTTTGGTTACTTCATGGAACGTGACGTCAAGTTGTTGCAAGCGGCTCTCGAAAGATCCGCGAGCGGACTGCCCGCCGATGGTCTTTTCGCCTTCCGGCTTACTCACATCATTCAATAGCTGGGATATCCTTTCACCTGCTTGTTGGTATTCGTAAGATGTTGACTCGCGCAAATTCATGATGAATCGTTCCGCATCCCCAAACTCAATTGCGTCGCGAAAAACATCTAAAGGAACGGCGGTAGCTTTCAATTGCGCAATCAATTCATGACCGTGCAATATTTGCGTCCGTGCATGACGACCCTCTGGTAAGAACAACGTCCCATCGCTAACGAATCGGGTAATACGCTGCAGGTATCGATCCCGGTCTGCTACGGAATTAAGAAACAAGGGATCATGAAGCGGGTACGTTAGTTTTTTATTGGTTAGCGATTGCCGCAAAATCCTCTCGGTTAGCAAAACTACGTCGTACACGATATTATTCAGTTCGGCACCCGATGCTTGAGGTGCAGTGCGGTCCAGATTTGCGACACTGCCTTCGACCGCCGGCGGCAACCCGTTATTTCGATTTTCCCGCCATGGATCAAAATCCACCAACTTGCGAAATCGATACTGGGACCTAAACCGTCTTTTGGGCGAGTGCCGATCCAAACTAGCAAGCAAAGCTGCTGCCCTATCGAAAGCTTCTTCCGTCTCCCGAGCTTCTCGAAATATAAAATTGTGGTGATCGACGGTCACAACCCCCTTCAGCGGCTCTCGAAATGAGTGCTCTAGAAACTGGAACCGAGACTTCACTTCCTCGCCAATCAAAGGCAGGGCACCGGCAATATTATTCCGGGAGACCGTTCCAACCTTGCGGCCGTTGACGCGAATTTCGGCCTTGTCGGATCCGCCAAAATGTACCGCTAGTTGCCAGGCGACGCGAAAGTCGACGGCCGTTTTTGCCATCTCGTTCGATGGCTCGGCAGATCTATCCCATGGCATCAGCGTGTCAAGAAACTGACTCGCAACCGCAATGGCTTTCCTGGCATCAAAGTCGAATTTGGGTTGCTGGGCAGGGGGCTCAACATTCGAAAGCTGTGTATGCCGAGATTCCGCATTATCCGTTTGCACCAGAGTGGCTGGAGCATCCCCCGAACGAACGGCATCAACCAGAGGAGTGTCGCCTGAGTTTTCTGCCTGAATACTCGGCGGCTTTTCATCAGGGTTGATTGGCTGTACCCAATCTTGTTTAGATCGATTCTCTATTTGGCTTGTGGAAGCCATTTTCGAATCGTCAGTCGCAGTCGGCATCGTCAACCTGGACAAAACAAAAACCAGTCCCGCGACCAATACGGCAACCCCCACCGCGGCGAGCCAGTTTTCAATGTTCGTTGGATATTCGTGATGACGTTGCAATGCGTCAGGTTCCGAGCACTCAGATTCGATCGCTTCTCGCACATACCGGGACATCGGTTGCGAGTCTTCCAAGGAAGCAACGGCGGTCTTGGCCATCACTTGTGCGACGAATTCATCGGAATCGCAAAGCAACGACGATGCCATCCGCAATTCTGAATCCATTGAAGCGTTGTCAAAATTAGCCGCAGTCGATTCAAGGTCTCCACGCTCTGAGCGCGCGTTACTACGAAATGGCTTTGATGACGGCCCATGTTGCTGGGAACCATTCACCGGATTTTGAACACGAAATCTTGGGGATCGATTCTTGTCGTTAGGATTTGCCACGGATTACTCCCCTAGGTTACCAAAGCGTCCAGTTTTGGATTCGACACAATTTTTTAACAATTCACGTACTCGATGCAGTCTCATGCGAATCGTGCTTCCCTTGGACTGACAAGTTTTGGCAATCGTAGCGCAGGACATTTGGTCAAAATAAAAATACCGAACTATATTCAACGAATGTTCGGGCAGCTCGGCAACGCAAGTCGTTAAAGCCTGTAAGCGATCTTCAGCAGCATCGAACCCATAGAACGCGTGCTGCAGGTTTTCCAATTGCATCTCAGTTTGATTTGCTAATTGCAAGTCACGCATCACGCTATCCGTTTTTCGTTTCGCTCGCAGATATTCGAGTGATTTCAAACGAGCAATCCCGATGATCCAGGTGGAAAAACTCGCATCGCCGCGAAACCGATCGAGGTCGCGAAAAGCCTGCAAGAAGACTTCTTGCGCTATGTCATCGATCGACGCAGGGCAATAAATGAAACGTGCGACGTAAAATCGGACAACCTTGTGATGGCTTTGAACCAACTGCCGAAACGACTCCTCACAACCCTC
>JAAEPL010000027.1 GCA_024232675.1 Planctomycetaceae bacterium | reverse complement strand
CCCGTGCGAAAGTGTTAACGATTTGCGATCACCCATGAGGTCTGGGCGGCCAGCTATCTTGGCATTGAATCGCTCGTAAAGTCGATCATCAATAGGATAGACATTGTTGGCGATTGCCTCCAAGACGAACAAACGCCGCAACTCCTTGAGCTTTTCCGGATTCTCTTCGGCTAAATTTTTCGTCAGGCTGAAATCCTCATTGACGTTGTACAGCTCCCAAATGTCTTCTTCCAACGGACGGATGGGTTTACCCCTCCAAGGGATTTGGTGAACCGTTCGAGCCAACCAACCTTCATGGTAGATACCGCGATTTCCAAACATCTCGAAATACTGCGTGGTGTGACGGTCTTCCGCTTCCTTGTCCTTAGCAGCGTAGAGCATGCTGACGCCGTCCAGGGGCTTTTGCGGAACGCCGTTAATCACTTTAGACTGCGGAATTTTCGCAGCTTCTAAAACGGTAGCGGCCACGTCATTGACATGGTGCCATTGATCGCGAACTTCGCCTTTGGCTTCAAAACCGGCAGGCCAATGCATGACCATCCCGTTTCGCGTACCACCGAAATCGGCAGCCATTTGCTTGGTCCACTTGAAGGGTGCATCCGTCGCGACAGCCCAACCGCAGGAGAAATGAGGGAACGAATCAGGTCCGCCCCAATCATCACCGCGTGCGAGCATGCTTTCAACCGACTCGGCGTCGAAGATTCCGTTTAAGTGAACCAGCTCATTAAACGTCCCTTCCAATCCGCCTTCGGCACTCGCACCGTTGTCACCCATCACGTAGATGAACAGCGTGTTGTCAAGCTCGCCGATGTCATCAATCGCATCGACCAAACGGCCGATCTCTACATCGGTATGCTCAGCAAATCCGGCGAACGTTTCCATTTGCAATGCGAACAAGTCCTTTTCTTCTTGGCTGAGGGTTTCCCAATCTTTGATATCCTCGGGCATGTCTGCCAATTGGGTATCTGCTGGAACAATTCCGGCGGCCTTTTGACGCGCCAAAGTTTCTTCACGGAGAGCTAACCAACCTTTGTCGAATTTCCCCTTGTATTTTTCAATCCATTCTTTGGGTGCATGGTGCGGGGCGTGCGTGGCTCCGGGGGCAAAGTACAAAAAGAATGGCTTGTCGGGAGTCATCGCCTGTTGGAACTCAACCCAACGGATCGCTTCGTTGGTCATATCCGTGGTGAAATGGTAATCGTCCTGAGTCTCCTTTGGCACACGTGTTACGCCATCAAAAATCACAGGTTCCCATTGGTTCGTTTCTCCCCCAATGAAGCCGTAGAATTTATCGAAACCCGATTGGGTCGGCCAACGATAGAAAGGACCCGAGACCGAAACTTCCCAAGTCGGAGTTTCGTGCCATTTACCAAACGCCGCAGTACTGTAGCCGTTGTAACGAAGCGACTCAGCAAAATACTTGGCATCATTCGGTCGCATGCCCAAGTTCCCAGGAAAACCCGTGGCAATTTCCATGACCGAACCGACATTCACATTGTGATGGTTACGGCCCGACAACAAAGCGGCCCGCGTCGGTGAGCATAGAGCAGTGGTGTGAAAGCGGTTAAATCGCAAACCATTTTTAGCCAAACGGTCGAAGGTGGGCGTTTCAATTGCGCCGCCAAACGGCGCCGTAGCACCGAAACCAATGTCATCAATCAATACGACAACGATATTTGGAGCACCTTCAGGTGCTGTGACCTGAAAAGGCGCTGGCTTAGTCGCATTTCTTGCATCCATCTCCCGGATGGGAGGCGTTTGCGGATTCGGAATAGGAAGGACTGTTCGGTCAATTTCCTGTGCCATAGCAGTCTGGCTTGAGAGCGCGATCACGCCCAGCATGATTGTCAGGTTACGAAGCCTGACATGTAAAGAAACACCTCGCATGTTTTTATCCCCCTTTAATTGATAAGCAAAAAAGTTCCTTATCCGGATAGGCTCCGGAAAATCATCTAACAAACGAAATGCTATGTTCCAAAATGAAATTTTTCAGCGCGAAAAAAGCAGCTGGAGTAATTTTTTTTCACAAATCCTCTGGCGAATTGCTAGCCGCAACAACAAAAAAAACAGTTCGGCTTAAAGTGTCAGAAAACGCGCCCCCCGACTCCATTCGATGGATCTTCGCTTGCCCTGAAGCGAAAAACAATTTCTTCAGCGTGCTAAACCTGCAAGGCAGGCAAACCAGCCTTCCGTTCTTATGCCGTGTCGGTTGTTTCACGGCGAATTCATTGGATGATGGCAAAGCAATCTGCCTAGGAATGCTGAGACAGAAGATCGAACAGCGTTCCCGTTAACTCGTGGTTTCACTATCGTTTGACAAATGCGACCAGAGCGATTTTCTCTGCACCTCATCACTGTATCGCCGCACTTTTAGAATACGCTTTTGCCCTAAAGTATTAGGGAACCGTTAAATTATGAAGCACTTTAAGTTGG
>JAAEPL010000026.1 GCA_024232675.1 Planctomycetaceae bacterium | reverse complement strand
CCTCGGGCAGATAAGCTTGTCGCGCCCAAACGCGCTTTTCCTTTGGGTCCAGTTCTACCGCAAGGTCCTCTTGTTCACCTAGGTCCGCCACCCGCGACGACATACCACCGACGGGATTGAAGTGCAATAAACCGCAACCGTTGTAAACGAGATCTACATAGTTACCATGCTCTTCCAATTTTTGGCTGGCCAGGCGAAAGCTAAACGCACTTGTCCCATAGGCGTTATTATTCGCACGACGAGTAAGTACTAAATTAAAAGATTTCTTTTCATCGCCCCAGCGACTTTGCTCTGTTTGCGCTTCCAGCAGTTGGGGCCCGATCAGAAGAGCTGCCGTAGCAGCAAGTAGGGTTCCTGTGCGCAGCATCTTAAGCCTTACCTTTCGAAACTAAGAGATTTGAGTTCGAAGAATGCCCTGCCGGTATTGAAACTAGCAGACCCGATCCACTCAAGCAAATTGCCAGTTGGTGAACTCGACGACATTTCTAGCATGTGCTTTGGGCCACCTGACCGGCTGATCGCGCAAAAAAAATTGACTCCCCGAGAAGTTCGGGAAGCCAACCTTATAGAAACCACGAAGAGAGGCGATACACTGCATCGCCCTCTAACCCTCTTCTGGATATCGATGAGATAGTCACGCCAACCGGACCGACCGAAATGGGAATTCCGCGTCTGAGAGGTTCCAAAGTGGGTGACTGGCAATAAGTCAGGCAAACAGCGAACTGGCCCAAAATGGTTGGAAATCTAAGTTGCAAATCTCGAAGCCCAGGCGCTGATGCCTGTTTCCATGACTGCGAAAATTTCCCCGCGTCCGCAAACAAAATCAAAAAAAAAGTCAATGCTTGCAAAAACACCCTGTTTTTACGGCTTTTCGGCAATTCCAACCGGAAATACAGGTAACCAAACTAAGCGTTGAAAAGCACAAACAGCCGTTTTATCCATCGCTGGTTTTGCCACGTGCTGATCTCCGGGTCCCTCCACCTCTCCAAATGAGCGATTTTGCCGCCCAGGGCCTTTGCGCATCACCACTGCGATCCCACGGCGGGGTGCTCAGCAAGGACTTTTTTCTCGAGGTGCAAATCATTCCCATGGGCAAAGAAATCATCTCATGCACGAGAATTTAAGGGTTCGTGAGCCATCCTCAATACGCCCGTCAAATTTAACGTCCGCTGCAGAGCGGTTTTTCACAGGTAACTCAAAACGCTTACTCCATAACTCGGTTGACCGCGTGCAGTCATTCTTTTTCCAAAGAGATCTTTTCAGTGGTGCGTAGCGGTTTTACGAAATTACATCCACGGTCATTCCTTGCCAACTTTCAATAACTGCTTAGGCAGCGTACGTGCTACGTCCAATATTTGGGGTTATAATGAACGGCCTTAATCTTCTTGGAGGGGGTAGAAGTGCAATTCCTTTATCAGTGTCAAATCCTGGCTTCGTTCTGCGTGGTTTTGATCTCTTGTTTAACGAATGTCGTTTTGGCGCAGGACAAGATTGATTTCAACTCGCAGGTGCGGCCGATTTTGGCCAATAATTGTTACGCCTGCCACGGCCCTGACGATGGCCAAAGAGCCACCGACCTGAGGCTTGATCAACAGGCGAGTGCCTTCGCAGACTTAGGCGGTTACGTTGCCATCGCGCCCGGTCGGGCCGACAACAGCGAATTGATTGAACGTATCTTTTCGGACGATCCCGACTCGGTGATGCCTCCCAGCGATCACCTGAAAAAATTAACGGCTCAGCAAAAACAAATCCTCAAGGATTGGATCGCGCAAGGCGCTGCTTGGTCCGGCCATTGGTCTTTCGAAAAACTTAAGTTGACGACGCCTCCAGCACCCCAAACTGCCGACTGGACTAAAAATGAAATCGACCGCTTTATTCTGGCTAAACTCGAATCACAGGGCTTAGCTCCGGCGTCACCCGCAGAGCGGCAGACGTTAATTCGTCGCCTCAGTTCCGATCTTAATGGGTTGCCTGCCGATCGAGACCTGCTGACGATGAGCGAACGCGATGACTGGCCTCAGGCTTACGAAGAAGCCGTTGATCGGTTGCTGGCTAGCGAAGCGTTCGGTGAACGGATGGCGACTTACTGGCTAGACCTAGTCCGTTATGCCGACTCGGTGGGTTATCACGGTGATCAACCGGTAAGCGTCTCACCTTTCCGCGACTACGTCATCAATGCTTTTAACGAGAACCTGCCGTTCGATCGTTTTACCACGGAACAACTTGCTGGCGATCTATTGGATAGTCCGTCTCGTGACCAGTTGATCGCCTCGGGATACAACCGTTTAGGCATGATGTCGGCGGAAGGTGGCGTCCAGCCGGAAGAGTACCTCGCGAAATACGCTGCCGATCGGGTCCGCACGACGGCTTCGGTTTGGTTGGGCATCACACTAGGTTGCGCAGAATGCCATGATCATAAATTCGATCCTTTAAGCACTCGCGAGTTCTATGAATTCCAGGCCTTTTTTGCGGACATTAAAGAACGTGGACTTTATGACGGCGCACACCAATCCAAAAAATGGGGGCCCACTCTCGAGGTGCCCGACGATAATCTGGCGGAGTTACTGATTCCTTTGGATCAACGACTTGCCGAACTAACACAGAAAATAGTGGAAACCCCCCAAGTACGCGAAGAGCGACGTGCCTGGGAGGCTGCAGTGAAGCAAGTGGATTTCCAATGGCGTGACGTTGCCGCAGAGTCCATGATCGCCGCCGATGAGGCGGAAATCACGCAAGCGAATGCTCAAGGGATCTTGATTGGGGGAGCCAACCCTGACACCAACGCCTACGCCATCACCGCCGAATTACCACCCGACACACGTGCTCTGCGACTGCAAGCTCTGCCACATGCTTCTTTACCCAAAAACGGACCGGGGCGAGCAGGCAACGGTAATTTTGTGGTTACCGAATTTCTCATTTTGGCCGGTGACCAAACGCCCCACATAGAAATTTTCAAGACTCCCTTTACAAAATGGCCGGACGATTTGAAAAGCACCGCACTGCGCACCGAGGCGTCCAGTGCAACGTTCGAGCAGGAGTATGGGGGGGCCGGGCATCCTGACAAAAAATGGTCAGCGGCCAGCACGGTCGATCGAGACGGCCGAGGAAAAACTTGGGGTTGGGCAGTCTTACCGGAAACGGGTCAAGAGAATGAACTGGTGCTGCAAATCGCATCAGATCAAACACTGCCACCGTCCGTGACTTTCGTGATTCAGCAATTTCACGGTAATGGCAGTCATACGTTGGGGCACTTCCAATTATCAACCTCGGCGAACAATGCTGCGGTGGCGAACCCGTTAAAAACACTGCCTGCTGAAATTCGCACCATCGTTTCGCTGGATGAGAGCGCTCGAGATGCCAAGCAAAACCAAATTTTGGTGGATTACTTCCTCACACAGGCGCCTTCGCTGAAGACCTACCGCGACCAGATAGCTGAGTTAAATACGCAACGCCAACAGTTGATCGATCAACATACGCGAACCAGCCTGATAACCGTTTCCGTACCCGCTCGCGAGATTCGAGTTTTGCCACGCGGTGATTGGATGGATCGGAGTGGGGATGTGGTCTCGGCGAATGTACCGACGGCTTTGGGACGCCCCACCTGGCAGGCAACGCCTAATCGACTGGACTTAGCTGGCTGGATCGTTTCACCCGACAATCCGTTGACGGCCAGAGTGTTTGTGAATCGCATTTGGAAATTGCTATTTGGTGCGGGGTTGGCTCCGGTACTAGATGACTTAGGCGCACAAGGGCAAGCCCCTTCACATCCGGCGTTACTGGATTGGCTGGCATGGGAATTCCAAGAGAGCGGTTGGGATGTGAAACGTCTGATCAAAACCATTGTCATGAGCCAAGCCTATCAACAGTCATCGGCGTACCGGTCAGACCTTAACGAAACGGATCCCGAAAATCGCTGGCTGGCACGACAGTCCCGTTTTCGCATCGACGCCGAATTCGTGCGTGATCACGCGCTGGCCGCAAGTGGATTGATGGTCAACAAAGTGGGGGGCCGCAGCGTCAAGCCTTACCAGCCACCGGGTCTGTACCAGCACCTCAATTTTCCGAAACGGAGCTACCAAGCCGATAGTGGCGACGACCAATACCGCCGCGGTTTGTACACGCACTGGCAAAGGCAGTATCTGCACCCCGCCATGAAAATCTTTGATGCCCCCGCGCGAGAAGAATGCACCGCGGCCCGACCTCGGTCGAGCACCCCCTTAGCGGCCTTGGTGTTATTAAACGACCCTTCTTACGTCGAGGCGGCACGCGCCCTGGCCGAACGTATCATGAAACAAGAGACAGACGACTCCGCTCGTTTTCAAGAACTGTTTGCCTCGGCCTTGGGCAGGACGATTACGGAAGCCGAACAAGAAGTCCTCGCATCATTATTGAAAAATCACGAGTCTTACTATTCCAACCATTTGGAAGACGCCAAAAAATTACTCTCGGTCGGTAACTATCCACGTGACGAGAAATTGGATCCGGCGGAGCACGCCGCCTGGACCTCGGTCTGTCGTGCCGTGATCAACATGCACGAATTCGTAACCAGATATTAAGCGCGATTGCAGCGAGGAATTGAAAAAATGGACCATGACATGCTCCGACAAATTCAGGCTCGGCGATCTTTTTTAGGTCGTTCCATGACCGGCATGGGTTCTCTGGCATTGGGAATGTTGCTGAAAGGAAAACTGAACGCAAATCCGCGCCCCGAATTTGCCGACGATTTCTTTACCGGCATGCCTCCGAAATGCAAACGTGTCATTCACTTGTGCATGGCAGGCGGCCCCTCTCATTTGGAGACCTTGGACTACAAAGCCAAGCTTGCGGAACTGGATGGCCAGCCCATGCCCAAGTCCATTACCGAGGGGCAACAAATCGCCCAGCTGCAGGGTCAACGCAACAGTCTGAAGATACTCGGCCCCCAACATGCCTTTTCCAAATGCGGACAGTCCGGCCAATCAATTTCTGATATCCTGCCGCACACCCAGTCGATCGCCGATGAGATCTGCATCGTGCGTTCCTTGCATACGGATCAAATCAATCATGATCCGGCGCATACCTTGATGAATACCGGCACGAGCATTCCCGGTCGACCCTCCATGGGTTCTTGGTTGTTGTACGGACTTGGCTCGGAAACTCAGGAATTACCCGGTTACGTGGTACTCACCTCGGCCGGCGGTGGACAGGCACAACCCATCGCCTCCCGACAATGGCACAGTGGCTTCTTGCCCAGCAAGTTTCAGGGAGTCGAACTGCGTTCCAAAGGGGAACCGGTCCTGTATGTAAAGAATCCCGCGGGTGTTGATCGGCCTCGTCAAAAAGATGTGCTCTCCGCCATCGAACAACTCAATCAAATTCGCATGGGAAATGACTTTGACCCCGAAATCAAAACTAAGATCTCCCAATACGAACTCGCCTTCCGCATGCAGACGTCCGTTCCCGAATTAGCGGACATCTCGGATGAACCCCAACACATCCTCGACCTGTATGGCACCGAGGGTGCCGATGGAAGCTTTGCTGCAAACTGTCTTTTGGCTCGCCGTTTAGCCGAACGCGGGGTCCGCTTCATCCAGCTTTACCATCGCGGTTGGGACCATCACGGTGGCATCAAGGATGGGATTAAATTCACAGCCAATCTCGTCGACCAGGCATCGGCTGCCTTGGTTAAAGACCTCAAGCAACGAGGCATGTTGGATGACACGCTGGTGATCTGGGGAGGCGAGTTCGGCCGAACCCCCATGGCCCAAGGCAATGGCAGGGATCATCACATCAAGGGCTTCTCGTGTTGGATGGCGGGTGGGGGCATTCAGCCTGGAATGGCTTATGGCGGCACCGACGATTTTGGCTATGCAGCGGTGGACAAACCGTTTCATGTACACGACCTGCACGCCACGATGCTGCACCAATTTGGCATCGACCACACCAAATTGACTTACCGTTATCGCGGTCGAGATTTCCGCCTGACCGATGTCGCTGGGAATGTCGTACACGAGATCCTCGCGTAACAGCACCTCCCAGAACGCCGACGCCCAGCCTT
>JAAEPL010000025.1 GCA_024232675.1 Planctomycetaceae bacterium | reverse complement strand
GATGGCTCGAAAATTTACCGATGATGGTCAGTCCATCAAAGACGCGTTGGCGACCATTTCTTTGCGTAAAGTCGCGTCGCCCCAGGACATTGCGAACGCCACGCTGTTTTTAGCCTCTTCCCAAGTCGCCGGCCACATTACAGGCCAAGCCTTGACGGTAAGTGGTGGCATGGAAGGTCGTAAACTCTACGCTGAGGAAGCGTTGGACCTAAACCGAGCTATTCCTTAAGCCCGTACCTGTCTCGCCGTGACGAAATCTCTTGGCTGAATTTCTAAGCGATGTGAAATAAATAGATGCTGGCCAGGGTAATCAAAAAGTAGGTGGTTAACGTGGCTGCCCCGGGATAATCCTTATTGAAACGCTGGCCGAAGAACAACGCGATCAACGTCAGTGCGGAGAGCTGAGCCCCCGCCAAACCCACCGCGGCTCCGTTTGCAAAGCTAAAAATCAACATCAGCAGGCCGACCAGGCAGACCAAGCCAGCGGCAACCTCCATTAGCGTAAGCACCGGTAACAACATGCCTACGGTGCCGTTCAAAGGACCTTTCGAAAAATGATCCGTCAGCCACTCCAAGTTGCCTTTGTAGTCAAAGACTTTGTCGAATCCAGATTGTAAAAAGAGAATGGCCAAGAACAACAGGCTCAGGACCTGCAGTGACGGGACGGGTGTTAAAAGGTGCGAGAAATCCATTTGTATTTATTTTTCTGTGAGTTGTCTTTTACCAAACGCATCTCGCAACAAACGCAAGCTGCGTGGAATAGCGGTCGCGTAATCTTCCTCGCCTTCAAATTCCAGCGAGATGTAACCTCGATAATTCTGTTCCTGCAATATGCGGGCGACGTGGTCGTAATCAATCGCCAAGTCATACCAGGTGCCGCCACCAAAATAAGTTTTGGCCTGTACAAATACAGTGTAAGGAGCCATTTGCTCAAGTTGGCTTTTGCGGCGTTCGAAGAAGTTCCCAGTGTCCATGGTGGCGCGGAGCCAAGGTGAATCAACCTCGTTGATGATGCGGATCACACCATCGGCTGTGCGACCCAGACCCCAATGGTTTTCCAGCCCCAAGACGACACCGCATTTTTCAGCTGTTGGCAAGCACTCGGTTAAGCAGTCGACGACCCATTGGAAACCATCGTCGTCGGTGTAGCCTTCGAGGACGGGTTCGATACCCTTGTTCGCCATTAATTCGTCAAAACTTTTGATCGTTCGCCATCGACCTGTGTTGACGCGAATGGTGGGGATTCCCAGGGCGTAAGCCATTTCAATGAAGCCGATGGTTTCGGCAACATTCTTTTTTCTTTCGTCCGCATCGGGAGTCACAAATCCTTGGTGCGTTGACATGCCGCAAAGATCGAGGCCGTTGGAGAAAGCTCGTTGCTTAAGTTGTTGTAAGTAGGATGGTGAACTCTCTTCCATTTGGACCCGCAGAATTTCGACGGCGTCGAAGCCCATCTCTGCTGCCATGTCGATGCAGTTCGGTATGGTGAATTTTGAGTCTTCTCGGTAACGCCAAAACGAATAGGTTGATATTGCGATTCGATTGGGAATAAACGGTTTTTCTTCTGCGGTTTTGGCGATCGAATCGCTCGCGGGAGCAACTTCCTGGTCTTTGGCAGTGCTTTGTTGCTCTTCCTGAATTATTCCGGCAAAAGCCGGGCTCGCCATACCGCCAGTTAAAGTGGCAGCGGCCGCGGCGCATCCGCCTGACTTTAGAAATTGACGGCGATTCGTGCTGTTTTTCATGAACCAAGGACTCCGTTTTCAAGAATTACTCCGCTCATTATGCCACTAGAAGCAAAGCGATTCAATTGATGGCGATCTTACCCACTGGGCGTGAAAAGGGGCCTCAGGAAACCTTACTTTGACTTGCTGCGTAATAGTGTCAGAACCTCTGTCACTCGTCGATACGACACGACTGATAGCAAGCATGGGATCGAGGCGACCGCAGCACCCTCAAATTGACGGCAAGGCACGAGTTTTCAGTCTGTGGAGGTCGATACTACTCTCACGGGTGAAGAGTGTGTCTTTGGTCATTTACCAAGGACACCATTCAAGGAATTGATTTTATTCAGCTTGGAAACCAATTTCGGCGGAGGCATTGCGATGAATCATATTTTTAGGCCTATTGGCATGCTGGCCGGTCCGCTGATGCTCTGGCTCCTTGTTTCCAGTGTCCAAGCACAACTGCCTGTGGCTCCACCAGCGAGCGGGGAGCAATTCAAAGCAACCATAAATCCAGAGGATGCCACACCTGAGATTTTTAATGCCGATGCTGCGATGAATGCACTGATTACCAAATTAGTCCTTCAACAAATGCCGCATTCTTACACGCGGAACAAGGATTGGGGAAAGCAAGCGGAACGTTGGGACGGTATCAAGTGGGATACCAAGGGCGGGCGAATCTACACCAAGCGGCGTAAGAAAAAGGTCAACCACGGAACTTGGCGGCAATATTCGGCATCGTTGATTGATCCGGAACGCCAGTTTTCAGTAAACATGACCAACATCCGTGCGATGCCTGATCATCGAATAGCCTTTCAGTTGGAATTTCAGTCTCAGCTGAAACTCGACGCTCGGCAGACGGAGTGGGTGAAAGGCGTGCAGTTATATAGTTTGAGTGCGGAGGGTAAGGCTGCTGTTCGACTGGCGGTCAATATGACTCTTGGCATTAAGCTTGACGCTACCCGGTTCCCTCCGGATTTGATTTTTGAACCGCGGGCGACCTCCGCTGATATTTTGGTGAGCGATTTTCGGATTGACCGCATCAGCAAGCTAGGCGGAGAGTTCGCAATTCAAGTGACCCACCTTGCACGGCGGGAATTGGATAAAGAAGTGGAAAAAAAGCAGGCAGAGCTCGTGCAGAAAATCAATCGCGAAATTGAAGAGGAGCGGGATAATTTGCGTCTGTCACTCGCCGAGGGCGTTAAATCCAAGTGGGCGGAAATCGCCATGCCTTACTTGCCGGAGTATATTAAGGCAGCGGCCAACCAATCGCAGATGCCATAGCAACGAGTTGGGCTCGAGCGACGAGAACCAAGCGTTCGTCTTTAAAAAAGAAAAAGCCGAATCCAGCGTTGCGACGGGGCACAGAAGAGAGAGGCTGGTATTCGGCTTTTGCGGGTTGTCAGGAACCCGTTTTGGTGGGGTTTTTTTGAGTCGAATGAGACAACAGCGGTTGTTGCGGAAGCATCAGATGCAGGGGCGTCTCATCCGACTCAACACTCCAACACGCAGAATTCGTGCCAAACGTGCAGGAGGGCGGAAAAAGAGCGTGAACGTTGGCTTTTGCTCGTGTTTCTGGACCACTGCTTTGTAAGAGTGACAAAGCCATGGGCAGGCTTTACCGCGAATCATCTCAAAATGCGACACGCATCGCATTTTGATCCGGTGTCAGGTCCAAGCAACGGCACATAAGAGAAGGCCAGTCCATGCTGACTGGCCTTTGGGGTAGGTCTATGAATTTGGCTGTAAATGAAATGCGACGACCATTATTGATCCGGTGCCATGGCGGCCGTGACACATTTTAGGATTTCGCATTCCAATCGCTCTGCTTCCTCCACGATCTGTTTTCCCGCCTTCAGTTTATGAGCGACGTAGTCAGCATCCTTTAAATCGGCCGTGTTGATGCACACGTTCATGTATGCGCCGCGAATGGCGGCTCTAGCACATAGGGCGCCGACTCCAGCATCGCTGGCCGATGCGGGGTTACCGGTTTCCGCCATCGCTTTAATGATGGGCATCGATTCGATGGCGGCCTCCATCACCTGATAGGGGACTTCGATGGCGTTACGGGTTGCGTCTTCAATCGCTGTTTTTCGAGCTGCTTTTTCCGCATCAGAACCTTTAGGTAGACGAAAGGCGGCGATAATTTGATTGAAGGCGGCGGTATCCTCATCGACGAGATTTAACAGACGCGCCTTTAATTCTTGTCCTTTCATGGCCCACGCAGAGAACTCCTCCCAGCGATCATCCCAGCCACGTTTGTGCGAGGAGAGGTTAGCCACCATCGTCGCCAAGCTAATTCCCAGAGCGCCAACGTATGCCGATATACTGCCCCCACCCGGAGCCATTGATTCGGAGGCCGTCTCATCGGCAAACTGATTCAGTTTCATGTTGACGAGAGGGCTGGAAGCTCCATCATCCATGACATACTCGATGATGTTTTTTTGCGGATCGAACGGTGCTAGATCGTCTAGTCCCATCGATTTAACGGCAATTTTAATCTTCTCGGATTCGGAAATTCCTAACGATCGTTGTTGCTTTCGTAGGTAATATTCGCCAGCATCGATCATCGCTTGCTTGGGTACCAAACCGACCAATTCGGAACCGGTAACACGCAAGCCGCGTCGGGTTGCACTTTCGCGGGTGGCCTCAAACGCTTCATGAATCGAGGTGATTTTGATGTTGGTCAGGTTCATCGAGATCTGGCAAATTCCGTATTCCTCGATATACCATCCAATCCCTTTGACTGCTTTGAGTTTTCCGGGAACACGAATGGCCTCTCCTTGATCATCGCGTTGGATTTCGCCGGCGACGGTTTTGACGCGGCCCGCCTCGCGCACATCGAAGGCGATAGCATTGGCGCGACGGGTCGACGTGGTATTCAAGTTGACATTATAGGCAACCAGAAAATCTCTGGCAGAAATCGCGGTTACCCCTGCGCGGGCGTTGAATTCACTTGGCCCAGCATCCGGTTTCCAATCCGGGTCGGCTAGTTTTTTGGGCAGGCCCTCGTACTGACCCGCTCGAACCGTGGCCAAGTTCTGTCGCTTTGGTTCTGTGGCTGCATTTTCATAGAAATAGATCGGGATCCCCAATTCCTGGCCTACTCGTTTTCCCAATTGGTGAGCGTAGGCGGCGGTCTCTTCCATGGAGATACCGCTGATGGGGATCAGCGGACAAACGTCCGTAGCGCCAAAACGGGGGTGCTCGCCGGTATGCTTGCTCATGTCAATCAATTGACCGGCTTTTTCAATCAACAAAAATGCGGCATCGACCACAGCCTGGGGTTCACCCACAAAGGTGATCACAGTTCGATTGGTTGCTTTGCCGGGATCCACATCCAGTAGGCGAACGCCATCGACGGTTTCAACGACCTGACTGATCTCGGCAATCACGCGATCGTCACGGCCTTCGCTGATGTTGGGTACGCATTCAATGATTTGTTTCATGGCGACGTTGCTCTAAGATAGTGTCTTAAGAAAATATAAGGCGGGCGTAATGATGGTTGCGATTCCACGGACCACCCATCGCGCCGAGTTCACAAAGCTACTCTATTATCTGTCCGCTTTTAATCACGGTGCGACATGGGTTGTGGCCAATACCATAAGCCAGTTCAGCGGGTGACGCGATATCCCAGACAACCAAGTCCGCCTGTTTGCCGACTTCAATGGTGCCGACACGTTCTTCGATACCCAAGGCTTGAGCGGCATGGCAGGTAACGCCTCGCAACGCTTCTTCGGGGGTCAGGCGAAATAAGGTGCACGCCATATTCATCATCAATAGCAGACTGGTGACGGGTGAGCTGCCTGGATTGGCATCGGTGGCAATCGCCATCGGTACATGGTATTGCCGCAACAACTCGAGTGGTGGTTTCTGGGTTTCATGAATGAAGTAGAAGGCACCTGGTAACAACACCGCCACGGTTCCATGTTGGGCCATGGCAGCAACTCCCGACTCATCCAAATATTCCAGATGATCAGCAGATAAGGCGTTCATGCTTGCCGCCAGTTCGGCACCACGCAAATTCGATAGTTGCTCTGCATGGACTTTGATAGGCAGGCCTTGGGCTTGGGCGGCTTCAAATACACGACGGGTTTGGGCAAGATTGAAACCAATGCCTTCGCAGAAGACGTCCACTGACTCGCAAAGTCCTTGAACAGCCCCTAGCATCTCGCCGCATACCAAATCTAAGTATTGATCGGCGCGACCTTTGTATTCACGAGGGACTGCGTGGGCCCCCAAAAAAGTTCGATGGATTTCGACAGGCAGGGAATCACCCAATGCGGTCGCAACTTGCAACATTTTGAGCTCTGTTTCCGTATTAAGTCCATATCCTGATTTAATTTCCAGAGTCGTCACTCCCTGACCAATCAAAGATTCAATGCGGGTGCGTGCTGCTTGAAAAAGCTGGTCCGCGGTGGCGTCACGAGTGGCCGCAACGGTCGATAAGATTCCGCCACCCTGGCGAGCGATTTCCTCGTAACTCACGCCGCGCAAACGTTGCTCCCATTCGTCTGCTCGACTGCCCCCCCAAACTAAGTGCGTGTGACAGTCGATAAGACCGGGAGAAAGGAACTGGCCGTTTCCTTCCAGCACATTCAGCGAATCGCCAGCAGGAATTTCTTTGTCAAATTCTTGTGTTTCGCCTACCCATGTGATTTTTCCATCTTGGACAGCGACCGTGGCATTGCGAATCAGGCCGTAAGCCTGCTCGCGACCGTCCATCGTAATGACATTAAAGTTCCGCAGGATAAGTTCGGCTGGCATGACGTTGGCAGATGAAGGCGGTATTGGATGGGCTGAGAAATAAACTCCTCAGAGCGTTTCGCGGAGGGCCCGGCAGCAGGGCCCCTATCGCGGTCGGGATTCATCTTATCACATTTTGCGAGAGAACTTTGAAGAGGCTTTTGATACCGGCCAAAAATTGCCGCATTCCAGTTTGGAAACGATTTAAGAAATGGCCCACTCGGTGCATGTTTGCACGAAAGTTCGCAACGCGATTTGCCTTGAGCTGGTCTGGTGCTCGTCCCAATCTTTCCCCTGTACTTTCTGATACGCACACCTGGCGATGGATATCTCAAGGGCGTGGATCCGCTTGGTGGCGCTACCGTAATTTTTAGCCAGATATCCGCTGGGGGGAGAGTCTCGAAAAATCCACATGGGCGTTGAGTTACCGCTGAGAGTCCCTTGCAATTCTGACCACAGCGCGGGATCGCAACCCGATCCGTGGTCTGCAGCGACCGTAAATACCATCGGTGGTTCCTGGTAATCCGGAATCATGGGTTTGATGGTCAACAGGATCGCAACGCCATGTTGGTGCTTGATCCGCAACAGTTCCTCGTGCAGGTCGTCGTGAAAGGGTTGCCAGTAGTTGGCAGCTCTCTGGCCGACTTCGAATTGATCCGGTTCATAGCCGGGCAAATATATCGGCAATTCTGTGGTGCGGGTTTGCAGAGGGCAGACCAGCGAATCGTGAGGCCCCGGATTCAACACCTCGCTGGAGCGAGCCTCGTCAACGTCGATCAGGTAACGTGAAAAATTGGCTGTGACTGTGGAGCAGCCTGCTACTGCGGTGGCCTGAAAAAGTTCCGGTAAGGAGGCGTCCCCGTCCGGCAGCGCTTTGGCCTCAGCGGTAAATTGCCTTTGTAAGTTGGGCGGCAAGAATTGGCCACTGTGGGGAAAGCCCACCAGAATCGGAGTGCTGCCCTGCTTTACCGTGACTTTCATGGCATTAATCGCTGTTTCATAGTGCGGTTGTCCGAGATCTGAGCTGGGGCCTAGCATGCCCATAGGCGGCGCTAAGTGGTATCGGAAGGGTGTGGTTGTCCCATACCTTAAACCGGTTGTTAAGGCGGGCAACAACGGTGACCGGATTTATATGCAAGGGTCAGGGGATTCGCAATTCACAAGGACACCCTCATCATTCATAATTTGGCTTAGATATTCCAGCATTAAAGTGATTTGAGAAAACCTATGGCTACTGCTCACCGCACAATACAGGCCCCACACGGCACCGAACTAACCTGTAAATCATGGTTGACCGAAGCTCCCTTACGGATGCTGATGAACAATCTCGACCCCGGCGTGGCAGAAAAGCCAGAGGAGTTGGTGGTCTATGGCGGGATTGGGCGAGCGGCTCGCAATTGGCAATGCTTCGACAAAATCGTGGAGTCTTTAAGAAATCTGGAAGTCGATGAGACCTTATTGGTGCAATCTGGAAAACCTGTGGGAGTCTTTAAGACCCACGTGGATGCGCCGCGCGTATTGATCGCCAACAGTAATCTGGTCCCTCACTGGGCGACTTGGGAGCATTTCCATGAATTGGACCGAGCCGGTCTCATGATGTATGGCCAGATGACTGCTGGATCGTGGATTTACATTGGCAGCCAAGGGATCGTGCAGGGCACTTACGAAACGTTTGTCTCGATGGGCAAAACGCACTTCAACGGGGATCTATCCGGCAAGTGGGTGTTGACTGCCGGATTAGGCGGCATGGGAGGAGCGCAGCCTTTAGCGTGCACCATGGCGGGCGCTTCGATGTTAGCCATTGAATGTGATGAGTCGCGAATTCAAATGCGATTGGATACCGGTTACGTGGACCAGATGGCGACAGATTTGGATCAAGCCATGGCCATGATTCAAAAGAGCTGTGCGGATGGAAAACCGACGTCGGTGGGCCTTCTGGGCAACGCAGCGGAAATACTGCCACAGATGATCGAGCAAGGGATTCGACCCGATGCCGTGACGGATCAAACCTCTGCGCACGATCCACTGAATGGTTACTTGCCCATCGGTTGGTCGCTACATCAAGCGGAGCAAATGCGGCAGACCGATCCCGAGCGTGTCATTGCCGAAGCGCGAAAATCGATGGCGGTCCACGTACAAGCCATGCTGGATTTCCATCAACAGGGTATTCCGACTTTTGATTACGGCAACAATATTCGTCAAGTTGCTTTGGACGAAGGTGTGGCGAACGCATTTGACTTTCCCGGGTTTGTGCCAGCCTATATTCGTCCACTGTTTTGTCGCGGCATTGGGCCATTCCGCTGGGCTGCTTTATCCGGAGACCCGGAGGATATTTATAAGACGGATGCCAAGGTGAAGGAACTCATCCCCCACGACAAACATCTTCATCATTGGCTGGATATGGCCCGCCAGCGAATTCACTTTCAGGGATTGCCTTCGCGAATTTGCTGGGTTGGTCTGGGAGATCGCCATCGGTTGGGTCTGGCCTTTAACGAAATGGTGCGAAACGGAGAATTGAGTGCGCCGGTCGTGATCGGGCGCGATCATCTGGACTCAGGATCCGTGGCCAGCCCGAACCGGGAAACCGAAGCGATGAAAGACGGCTCCGATGCCGTATCAGATTGGCCTCTGTTGAATGCCCTATTGAACACGGCGGGCGGAGCTACGTGGGTCAGCCTGCACCATGGAGGAGGAGTGGGAATGGGTTATTCCCAGCACTCGGGTGTGGTGCTTTGTTGTGATGGCACCGAAGCCGCGGACGCTCGCATCGCGCGGGTGCTTTTCAATGATCCCGCCACCGGTGTGATGCGACATGCCGATGCTGGGTATGAAGAGGCGATCGATTGCGCAAAAGAAAATGATCTGAATTTGCCGATGTTGGACTCCTAAGCCAATTTCAGACTCCTTTCGAAATCGAGTTGGGCGCCGGAAATGGGCGTCCGCTAGACGGTGCCTTCCCCAGCAATTGAATTCCTGATCCGGATTCGCAAAGATAGGGTCCTGTTTCACTAACGTATGGCTTGGGTTTCCTATGACCACTTTTACCATTCAACCCGGTCAACTGTCGCTCGCGGATATCCAATCGGGTTGCGAACCGGGTGTGCAACTGCAGTTGCCCGAATCTTGCCGATCCGCGGTTGATCAGGCACAGGCCATTGTGCAGCGTATCGTCGATCATGATGAAACGGTTTACGGAATCAATACGGGTTTCGGGTTGCTGGCCCATAAGCGAATCGCACCGCAGGAGCTGCAGGCATTGCAGGTCAATTTGGTGTTGTCCCATGCGGCCGGGACGGGTCCCTTATTGGCCGACGACGTGGTGCAATTGATTATGTTGCTGAAGGTCAACTCACTGGCCTGCGGCCACTCAGGCGTGCGTTACGTTGTCATTGAATACTTGTTGCAAATGCTAAACGCGGGGATCTTCCCCTGCATTCCTTCCCAGGGTTCTGTGGGAGCCTCGGGTGATTTAGCGCCTTTGGCTCATTTAAGTTGTGCCCTGATCGGTGTCGGCGATGTCAACTATCAAGGCCGACGAGTGCCGGCCGCAAAGGCGCTTGAATCTATTGGTCTGCAGCCGCTGGATTTACAACCCAAGGAGGGTTTGGCGTTATTGAATGGCACGCAGGTTTCGACCGCTTTAGCATTGCGAGGTTTGTTAGGAGCCTTTGATACTTTCGCAGCGGCGATGGTGGCGGGCGCGATGAGCCTCGATGCGGCGTTGGGCAGTATGACACCGTTTGACGCGCGGATTCACGAAGTCCGTCTGCACCCGGGACAGCGTGATTGTGCCAGTACTTATCGGCAGCTTTTGACAGGCAGCGCTATCCTCGAATCGCATGCCGCATGCGACAAGGTACAAGATCCCTACTCGTTGCGTTGCCAGCCCCAAGTGATGGGCGCCTGTCTGGATCATATTCGTTATGTTGCTCAAGTGTTAACGCGTGAGTCCAATGCGGTGTCGGATAATCCGTTGGTGTTCGCAGCCGATGATACGGTCCTGTCTGGTGGGAATTTTCATGCTGAACCTGTCGCTTTGGTGGCCGACGCACTGGCAGTGGCAATCGCCGAAATTGGCGCTTTGTCCGAGCGCCGCATGTCACTTTTAATCGACTCCCATCTCAGCGGCTTGCCAGCCTTTTTGGTGCGGGACGGAGGGGTCAACTCAGGATTCATGATTGCTCAGGTGACAACGGCGGCCTTAGCCAGCGAAAACAAATCGTTGGCTCATCCCGCGTCGGTAGACAGTTTGCCGACCTCTGCGAATCAGGAAGATCACGTGAGCATGGCCACCTTCGCCGCTCGCCGTCTTGGGCCGATGGTCGAAAATACTGCAGCAATCGTTGCCATTGAGTTATTGGCAAGTGCGCAGGGAATCGATTTTCGCCAGCCCTTGTCGACATCTGAACCGCTCTTAAAGGCCCATGCGTTGATTCGCGAAAGGGTACCTTTTTATGAACGGGATCGTCTGTTTGCACCCGATATAGAATGCATCAAGCAGTGCGTCATGGCCGGTGATTTTTGCAACCAAGAATTTTTCATACCAACTTTCACCTAGTGTTTTTAGGGGAATGTGGGACAGAAACACTCCACCCATTCCTCACGCAAATTGATTTTAGTTAAATAACGCCGCGTGCGGCGACTCCATTGATAACAGTTAAGGACCGATAATGAATTCGAAAGACGCGATCAAATCTTCAATGAACATGGGCAATTTAATTTCGATGGCCTATCTGGAAGATCTCACGGATGAAGACATGATGCAGAGACCTCAAGCGGAGTGTAATCACATCAAGTGGCAAGTAGGGCATTTGATTGTCTCGGAACACAACATTATTGAGGCCTGCTTACCCGGTAGTATGCCAGCCCTGCCTGAGGGGTTTGCTGAGCAATACAGCAAGGAGACGGCCGGTGACGATGATGCTGATCATTTTCACACGAAAGCGAATTTGCTGGAACAATACGAAGCACAACGGGCGGGGACGTTGGCGGCGTTGGAAACATTGAGCGACGATGATTTGTCAAAAGCTTCTCCTGAGTCGATTAGCGGTTACGCGCCGGATTGGGGCACCGCGTTTGTGATGCAGGGATCGCATTGGCTGATGCACGCCGGGCAGTGGGCTGTTGTGCGACGTCAACTGGGCCGTCCACCCCTGTTTTAATTCCTAGCGAAATTGAAAATCAGCTGGAGTTGTGAGTTTTTCAATTCCCAATCGCAAATCGCTGATTCATAATCAGACCACCAAAACAGCGCCCCTGACCGCAAGTTGGCACGCCGGCAAGGATGACTTTCAAGTTAACTTGATCCAGCGCGAGTGGGTGAAATTCAGTATGAAACCCAATTCCTAGAGCTACTACAGAGATTGGAAGTCAAACATTATGAAGGTCTCG
>JAAEPL010000024.1 GCA_024232675.1 Planctomycetaceae bacterium | reverse complement strand
TGACGAACCTATCGTTCATCCAAATTATCGCGCCTTCGATTCGGTGCGCGATATCCTAGATTTTCTGTAGCTCCCGCTCTATTTTTGCAAATCCCGTTCCAGCGATCCGCTCGATTGGCAATTCTGGCGAGAACACTGAGCGGGGCCGAGATAAACACGCGATAAAGCGTCATTCCTGTGCTCGAAGGGTATCCGTTAGGGCATCCCAAGACGTACCGATGCCGGGAAACGTTTCTGGGCGCAGAAGGACAGGCGTGCGAGGTTGGATTTATCGAATCGCCTGTCGGCGGGGTCGGCTCAAGCACTCGCTTTTTGCCGACCGACCCTTTCGGCAGTTTGAAAATTCTGTGTGTGCAATGCTGTGGAACGCAATGCGATGCAACCCTGAGCGACACGATTTTTCCCTGGAGGTCCAACACTGGCGATCGGACACACGACCTCTCCATGTAAATCGTCCCACATTTTGCTCAACGTAAAAGGAATTGAGCCCGAGCTGACGTTGCCAACATCGTGAGTCATGCCGTTAATGACATCTCCGGTGAAACCCTCGTCACGCAACTTCATTTCGGTAAGCCGCACAATGGCAAAGCCCGCTTGATGGGGAAGGATATGCTGAATCTCTTCTGGACGACGCCCCGTATCTCTTACCATTTCAGCCGCCGAGGCAGCCATCGCACGTGGCGCGATATCGGCTATCCCCATCCCATCCAATGAAAAGACAAAGCGATGAGATTCGATGGTTCTTCCCCCATCACGATTCGGTGCAGGTACCTGTTCTTTCCGTTGGAACTTGAAGAAAGGTCGATTGGTGGGATGATGATCGACACGAGCATCCAACAATTCAAAGTGTACAGGGTGTGTCTGGCTGTCCGTGCGGGCGATCAGAGTTGCGGTAGCCAAATCACCGAACAGGGCACCAGATGTAGGGCAGGAGTAATCTGTAATTCGACTGATTCGGCTGGATGTAAGCACGAGAATAAACTCGTCCGATTGCAGATCCAATGTCGGATTGATTTTGTGAAGTACCAATTCCAAAGCTCGCGCGTAACCCGCACAGAACGTATTGGTGGCCTGAACGCGGCGGGGAGTCATCTCCATCTCGTTGACAAACTGCCATGCCGCTCGACTGAGCTGTTCGTTACGAGCCTCCTGGGGATCCAGATGCTTGCGAGCCAAAGGCATGGGAACAAAAGACGGAGACGTGAACACAACTGCAGCGCACTTGCTTAAATCACACCGAGTCTCTTTCATTAATTGTTCCGTCGCCCGCATCGCTTGCGTGACTTCATCTTCTTCCGACACAGGTCGTGAGTGGATACCGGTATGCTTGACGAATTTACGAGGCATCGCATCGAACCAGTCATTTGATAACTGGTGCGGTGGTCGAAAGGTCGACACGGCTGATATGCCGAGTTGCAATGGATTCGAAGCAGGCACTTTGTAGGAACTAATCATCAAATAGGTTTCAGCGAAGCAAATTCGTACATATCAATATAATCAAGTAAAACCGACTGCCAATAATTGGCCTTCCCAAATCCTCTGCAGAATCAGCCCGCGGGTTCATTCGTCAGAGTGGGTCAGAATCAAGCGATCTGGCGTCCTAGGTGTTATCGGTATTCGATGACCTTTACCGTCACAACGACGACCATAACCGTCACGATCCACAGGGAAGCGATTTCTTTCCTTGCGGTTAGGATCCACCTCTTTCCGAGGCGTCCATACCCCCTTAGTGGGGCAGGATAAACCATTGCTGCGGAAACCAAAACCAGCCTTAACGGTTGACCTGATTTTGCCATCCAAGGGTTCCGCTTGTGGTGAACTCACTCTGGGGTGTGCTGATCAGCACATCCGCTCAACACCCTGCGAATATCCGTTTTTTCCGAGTCGAGGCAGGGATTGCTGATTACGCACCAATCCACCGCATATTTTGACCGATAACCCGCCGAAAAACGTGAAAAAGTGCCGAGATTCGTATTTGGCAAATCCCCATAAGCCATTACAGTACCCCGCAAATAAATGCAGCCGTTGAGACTAATCGAAATATTGGCTATGCAAAACAACCCGAATTCCAAGACCACCCCGCCCCTGCCCACTTGGAATTATCGCTGGCTCGCCATCGCACTTTCAATTCTGGGTGTCATTTTCATGACGGCCCTTTGGCTTGACCTGACCGTATCTGGGGAACGAAATGGCGATGCCATCCCTGGGGACCTAAGGCGGATTGTGAACTTATCAGAGATTTTCGCGCACGGTTTCGGTGCTGCCTTGGTTTTGATTTTAGTCTGGCAAATGCTTCCGAACTATCGCTATCGACTACGCACATTAGCAGCCATTCTTTTTTTGCCGGGATTGGCTGCCCAAGGAATCAAAAGACTGGTCTCTCGCCGGCGTCCGCTTTCTTACCAAACTGAAGGTTCAAGCGAAGCTGGATTACCAGAATCGATAACGGATTCTTGGGCCGGTTTCATGCCCAACGGTGAATATATTTACGAGTCCTTTCCATCGGCTCACGCTGCGGGTGCGATCGCCATGGCCATCGGCCTCAGTTGGTTATTCCCCCGAGGCAAAGTCATCTTCTTTACGCTGGCTTTTCTGGCATCCTTCCAGCGAATTTCCTCCGGTGCCCATTGGGCGAGTGACGTCATTGCGGGAGCCAGCCTCGCCGTCGTTGTTTGTTTTTTGATTTTTCGCATTGAGCGTCGCCGGGAAGCCCGACAGATCATCAAAGCGCCGGTGAACTCACAGGACAACGATTTGACGATCGACAGCACGCGTAAAGCTGCCTAACCGCGAGCGCTCTCTTACAAGCGTTGCGGCACACGCCGCCAGGCGTCTACCAAGATGGTGGCGATGCGGTCCGACGGTCCGCCCGTTTAAGCGATGGCTCCTGTGGCGGCAATTTATCCGCATGACCGGCAAAGTCCCTGTAATCCGTGTTTCCATGACAACCCAAAAAACGGGAGATTTAGCTACAACAAAAAGGACCGCTACAATAATTGCCGATGGTAAATTCCGGAATAGCCGATCAATTTCCGGGGTGACTCGCCATGGCGACCGTCAAAATCCGCATAACTTTACAACTGGTGCTGCTGGCGTACTTTGTGGGCCTGCATCCTCATAGCCTACAGGGACAAGACCTGCTTCACTTAGCACGTCAGGTGACTGGTGGCCCGTCCTTACACCCCTCGAAATATCCTCAACTGGCCAAGCAGGCCCGCGAGTTGGAACAGCAAACATCTCAGCAGACCGCTGAATCGAAAACAGATGTATTGGAATCCAAGGGCGTTTACGACTACCAAGAACATTCGCCTTTTTCTGCCGAGCAATGGGCGGTGCTGGAAACGTCCGAGTCCCAGCAACCCGTCAACCGGCAATGCGTAATTGACCCCAGCGACCCGACATCATCTGTTTGCCATATATTATTTGACTGGGGTTGGCAAAGCCTTGCTGATAACCAGGGCGATTTACTGTCGTTCAAAATCAATCCGATCGTACCCTTGAGACTTTGCGGACAGACATTCCTTCTGGATATTGCCGCTCCGGTTCAATCGCATGCCGATCTAACGGGTCTCGGCGGCTTCAGTGGTCTAGGAGATACTCGTTGGAAAACCTCTTGGGTCATTCCTTCACGGCGGCGATTCCTTCGCTCTATCGCGCCGACCATGGAGGCGATTGCTCCCACGGGAGACGCAGCACGCGGCCTGGGCGGCGGGCAATGGGTTTGGATGCCGAACACTCTGTTTGCCTTACAACCGTCGCGAAACCTCTCAATCTATCCAACGCTGCGTTACCTGCAGGCGGATAACTTGGCGACCGACCTGGTACCTGAGTTACCGTGCTTACCTGCCGCGAACGGTGGCGTCTTTGGCACTTCCGACATTCGAGCTTTTCATACCGAGATCCCATTCGTATTTCATTTACAAAATGCGGGACTGGATTGGGTCGGAGTGACGCCTGATTTATTCCAAAACCTGAAGAGTGACGGTACGAGCACGTTCTCTATGAAATACGACGCCGGTATCCAGTTAACAAATTCCTGTTACTGCATCATGGAAGCTTGGCATCCGGTTTCGTCGGGAACGAGTAACGACTTCACATTCAATGTGAAACTTGATTATTACCCGTCGCGTTTGCGACCACGCAAACTGTTCCGCAAATTTGGTTTGCGCTGATTTTTAAAGCGTCCTAGATCAGGCGGCTTTTCTGGATTGTCTCTGCCTTTCCGAGGCATCGGGTGCGGTTGCCGTTGCCATTGCGGCTGTTTCTGGAGATTCTCCGGTACCCGCTTGTTGCGGTAACGTCGGCAAAATATTGGAACCGACCTGTAAATCAAACTTACCGAACCAACCTTTACGATAAAAGAATACAAGCATCACAAAGGCCGTCGCACCCATCACGCTGAGAGCCATCGGGTAAGCCCAACGAAAACTCAACTCTGGCATGTGCGTAAAGTTCATGCCATAGACGCCAGCGACGAATGTCATGGGCACAAAAATACTGGAGATCATGGTCAACACTTTCATGATCTCATTACTACGATGGGCAATCGAGGACATGTAAGTACTGATAAGGGCCCCTGCCGATTCGCGATACATCTCCACAACATCTACGATCTGTGCGCAGTGAGCTTGTGCGTCCCGCAAAAAGGGTAAAGTTTCGTCGCTGATTAATGGCGATTCACTGCGCACCATTTGCTCCAGGGTTTCCCGCATGGGCCAACTACTGCGACGCACTTGAATCAACTGGGTACGCAATTGATGGATCGTACGAAGCAACTCCGATTTCGGTTGCTCCAACGCCTCCTGTTCCAGTATTTCCAAGCGTTCGCCGAGTGATTCGAGAACCGGATAGTATCCATCGACAATGGCATCCATGATCGCGTAGGCTAAGAAGTCGGTTCCGCGAGCTCTCAATTTCGATCCGTTTGTGCGGAGTCGATCGCGTATGACATCCAAAAAGCAACTGGTTTGTGCGTGCACGGTAATCACATAATTCGGTCCCAGCACGAGGCTTAACTGATCGATGTGCAACGCATCCTTGTCGTCCATATTTAGCACATGCGTGATCATCAGCAATTTATTTTTCAGCATCTCCGTGCGCGGCCGCTGGGGCACATTGACGATGTTCTCCATCGTCAAGTCTGACAACCCAAAACAATTCCCACCAGCGCGGAGCATCTCAGGATCATCAATACCTGCCACGTCAATCCAGACAAACTCCTCGTGATGGATCGAGCCGACCACGTCCGCGATACTGGCGACGGGTACCTCGTCAATGGTGTCCTTTGTGTAACGTACGACTTGGACACGAGCGGGAGTCGGTTCACCGCGAAAAACGAGCGTTCCGGGAGGTGCTCCCGCACTTGGATTACGTTTTCGAAACATAAAAATCTCGACGAAAAATTTGGAGGTAGCGCAACTGGGTCAAAAGCTTGCGATCCAATCCGCGATCCATAAGCGGATGATTGCCATCTCAGCAGGGCCCTGATTGCCGAGAGAATGTTGAGCAGCCCTGCCATGGCTCAGAAAATCTGCGACGTTGCCTCTCAACACATTCATGGGTTCCAGAGACTGCATACCGCCAGCCAAGGATCCTCTCACATAGCTACGGCGTTCGTGCAAACGCGTCAATATCGAATTGCTGGAAATTCGGTTCGC
>JAAEPL010000023.1 GCA_024232675.1 Planctomycetaceae bacterium | reverse complement strand
AAACCCACGCCTTGAAATTCGCCAAAAAGCTGCGTTCGACCCTGTTGCGAAAATCTCTGAACAAGAACTCTCTGGTCTTTCGAGATAAAGATCCATCCAAGTTATATGAGATCAATTTAGTCACCGATCAGACGCGACTGCTACTGGCACTTCCCGCAGAGAGCACATTGGATGATGCGCAATTTCTGGACAACCACCACCTCGCGATTACGCTTGATCAATTCCCACAGAAAACAGAACTGTGGTCGATTGATCCTGCTGAGATGATCAGCCAAAGTGTGGACGATATAATATCTACGATTTACGCGTGCAGCCCCAGTCGCTTGCTTGCCAAGGGTGAATCATCCACGTTACTGGTTTTCGCAACGCCGCAACAACAGCATGCCGCTCTTGATCCAGAATCTCTAAACCGGCTTTTGCAGAATCTTGATGCCGACGACTACGAGGTTCGTGAGGCCGCCACGTTAGCACTGGCACGGGGTGGAAAGGAAGTCATAAAGGTCCTGGAAAACCGGCAAACGACGACCTTAGAATCCCGCATGCGGAAAGCCAAAATTGCACGCCTCGTAAAAGATGATGCGTTCCCAAACTTGAATCGACCCCTGACCTGCACAACGCCGCTGTCGCAAGTCCCGCAAGCAATCGCCATCGATCCCGAGGGTCAAATCTTTGTAATTAGCGTCAATGCAGGTTCGAAGTCCGAACTCTTGATCTGTTCCATTGAAGACAAAAGTTGGCGGGTGGTTACCCAAGTGCCCTTGCGATCGAGAACGTCCAAAGTAACTTCGCTCGCCGAGAAACCCGGCCAATTCGCGGTAGCATTCGTCGACGGAACCATCGACGTCGTTCAGGTTATATCGCCCCGCTCAGCAGACAATACGACTGCGGTCGGACCTCGGTAATCACCCTTGGTAGATACAAGAGCCCCACGTTAGGCCGGCCCCGAAACCACACATCAACAGAGTGCTCTCCAGCGTGCAAATGTTCTGCTCAACAGCTTCATCCAAAAGAAGCGGAATACTGGCTGCCGAGGTGTTGCCATAACGCTGCAGGTTTGTGAACACCTTGTCACGAGGGATATCGGTATCCGCCAAAGCAGCCTCGATGATTCTCATGTTCGCCTGATGAAATAACAGCACGTCGATATCGTCAATCTTTAGAGAGGCCAAATCAAGCGTCTCATTGACAACGGCCGGAATGGTTCGCACCGCCCACTTAAAAACAGGACGTCCGTCCATTTTCAAAAATTGCATTCGGTCCGTCAGCACCTGCTGCGAAGCAGGCATACGAGAACAGGATCCCGGGACAGAAATCAGATGGCCTAATTCCCCCACAGTTCCCATGCGATTGGCGAGAATGCCACGATTCTCGGCACCTGATTCTTGTGGATCACGAACCAGCAGAACCGCCCCAGCCGCATCCCCGAAGAGCGGATAGGTCTTCTCATCCTGAGGATCAATAACGCGCGACATGGCGTCTGCCCCAATCACCAAAATCTTCTCGCAAGAGCCGGTCTTGATGAATTGGGCTGCCGTCAAAAGAGAATACACAAAGCCCGAACAGGCAGCATTCAAATCGAAGGCCACGGCATCACAACCCAATAAATGCTGCACGATGGCGGCAGTTGAGGGAGTGAAATGGTCCGGCGTCATCGTTGCCACGATGATCATGTCCAACTCCCCAGCCTCCACACCAGCCTTTTCCAGACAGGCGCGGCCGGCGAGGAATGCCAGATCACTGGTCGCCTGTTCGGGTGGACAATGACGCCGCTCCAGAATCCCTGTCCGCTGAACAATCCACTCCTCGTCACATCCAAGTTGCGTTAGATCGCTATTGGAAACCACCACCTCCGGTGCGTATGACCCCGTCGCGGCAATTTGAATCCCTGTCAGGCGGGTGTTTTTCTGGTTGGGCTGGTTAATTGCCTGACCCCTGGGTGTTGTGGACGCCATGGAGGAATGATCTCTCAAAAGTCAAATCCGTAGGTAGAGTTGAGTCCACCACTTCGCTGATTAAGGATCGCTAAACTGCCGTTAAACAGGTCGCGAGCTGACACGGGGATTAGTTTCCGCAGTAACCCCCAAACAGTCAAGGTTTCACTTCACCGGCAAGGGGCATTTAACAAAACCTCAGGCATGCAAACCTCACAAATCACCAAGTTTCCCCGAGATCGACCGAACGCCAGTCAACTAGCAAGTTTTCGACCTGGGAATTACTCCAGACATAACCCCCGAACCACCCAAGCTACGGATCTTCACACCTCCGCTGCATCGCACGCTGTGTCAGCTGAATTCTTGCCCCAGTTTATTGATTGAGTATTCCCCGACGAAGTAAGTCGGTATCGCAATGTGATTTATGACGAAACAAATGGGCCTAAAATGGAGCCGAGAACGGCGTTATCCGGGACTTTTCACTTACACATACCCCACATGGGGGTGTCGGAATGTTCCATTTGCGGTAAATTACCGATGCACTTCAATCACAGATGACGTTGTCGATGATTGGGGCGGATTATCAAGCTTCATGATCCTTGATTCAAAGAAAGCAATTATGAGCCTTTTGGCAATTCTATATCAACTTGTTCCTGAATCCCCCATTCTGGTTGCTGCCAACCGAGAGGAAAAATACGACCGGGTCTGTCCCACGCCCAGTATTCAATCGGGAAAACCGAGAATTCTGGCCAGCATGGATCAGCAAACCGGCGGAACCTACTTGGGCGTGAATCAGGCAGGAATGTTCTGCGGTCTGACTACTCGCCGCAAAATGTATGTTCCACCCAATCCTAAATCTCGCAGCGTTTTGTGCCGGGAGATGTTACGTGCCAATTCCGCACGCCAGGCTGTCGACGTTGCGTTAGAGGAACTGGATAGCAATCAATATGATGGCGCGAATTTTGTCGTGGCTGACGCCGAAAGCGGCTGGGTCATTCATGCCGGCAACGAAGTTAATGTTCAGCCACTTCAAGAAGGCTTGAGCATCGTGGGCGACAAGGACATCGACGATCCAATGGATGACAGAGCGTCTCTAGCCCGTCGGCTGCTGACTTTGCAGATGTTAGATTCGCCGGTCAAGTTTTTGGCCGTTGCCAGTAAAGTCTTTGCTCGTGGCCCGGTCAGTGGCGGTCGGCCTAGTATGGTGGTTCGGCAACCCAACTTTGGCACAATCAGCTCGACCCTGATTTCGCTGGGCAAGAAACCAAGGGATGCCATCTATCAGTACAGTAACGGTGCACCGGATCAATCGAAATTCGAGGATTACTCGCCATTCTTACGAGACATTCTCAGCCGCGGTCTGCGTGAGGCACGCACCAAGACGGCCAGCGCGTAGTCGTTCTATAAGACCATTTTGAGAGAGGGCCCGTTCGCAAGAGCAGGGCCCTTTTTTATTTTCGAGCCGCAGTCCTGATGCGAAGACCTTTGCCTGCTGCGGAGCCACATAACGAATTCAACCGGTTCCCATGGGGCGGGCCCGAGTCGCACGGCTGTCCTCACAGGACGTTTCCCAGCACGCTTTAATTTCGCTGGTCACTTTGCGTGGGTGGAACAAAATGCCTGGCTATAAGAAATGGGAAACCTCCCCTCGATGTTTTGAGCGGCAGTGCCAGCTCTCTAGACAGCGCGATTCCAGCACTGGCAGCTAATCTTAAGCGGCGGGCTTCGTCTTGCGTTTCTGGGGACGATTGGCCAGCTTGCCTTTTGCCTTACCGACGCGTGCTGATGCAGCAAAACGGTATTGCAATGCGTTCCCCTTTTTCCCCACCTCTTTGACGGTGCCTGTTTTCCGCAGACAGTACGCAATGCGTTGGGCAAACCCACGATCGATTTTCATGGACTCTGATAACTCTAGGGAACCAAAAGTTTTCGGTAAATCCGCTGGAAGCAGTTGCCGTAAATCTCCTCGCGTGCGATAGACGTCTTCGCCGACCACCTGCAATAGACTTTGGTCTTGTACCTTGAATTGTCCGCGCCGCTTATTACGTCGCTGGTGGGGATAGCGAGCCTCTTCGATCTCGATGAGAGGGATGCGCAGGGTTAGCCGGCGGTGTGGAAAAACGCGTGTGAAATAAATCAACTCGTGAAAAACATCCAATCGCGTGCAGCGTTTTGGAGACCAGCGACGTTTTAGTTCGTCACCGTCTTTGGCAGACAGGCTAATCAAGCGTTTTCTTGCCACCAGCGGCTTGATCACTTCAACCTCGTGCTTTTTCAGCAGGAAACGCACTTTGTCACGAATCGAAGAAAGGCCGCTGTGCTGCACCTCGATCAATCGCTCACCATCGACGATGTCGATGCGATAGCGCCCCAAAGGCACTTCGATTTGTGCCTCTGTGCCAGCATAATGTGTCTTCAGTTGGCGGTGCAGTGTCGTTTCCATACCCAAAAATAGCTAGTTTGGCGTGCGACGTCTTGCCCAATCTGGCCATTATCCAACGATCCTCTACTTTCTATTCTTGCTTTTTCGACACATTTTCGCCAACAAACACCAGCCCACAGCGAATCTAGAAATTAGTGCAGCTGAAATCCTAATTTATCATTGTCGAGCTGTAGATTTTAATTCATGGTATGTGTTCTGCTTTACTCTCAGCCGTTGACTCAACCCCATTCACACATGACTAACGCAGCTGCTCCTCGCTCCCTCACCACCATCCTCTTGCTTCTTGGTGTGCTTTCTGCAGGTTGGTCGCTGAGCGCCACCGCTCAACAAGCTAAGCCAACAGAACCGGCAGAACCATTCGATCCTGCGATTCATTTAGAATCATTTGATCAGGTATGGAACACCATCAAAAAGGTCCACTGGCAGCCCGAAAAAGTTGGCAAGTCATGGGATGAGGCCAAAGCAACGTTCCGCCCCAAAGTGGAATCTGCAAAGTCTATTCAGGATGTTCGTGTGGCACTGTCCGACATGCTCAACACACTGGATCAATCTCATTTCGGCATAATCCCTAACGCGCAGTACGAAGAAGCGAACGAAGTGAAAGGAAAAGGCGGTAACGGAACTGCCGGAATCGAAATTCGCTTGATTGACGGCGAGCTAGTGGTGACTCGTGTCTTTGAAGATTTACCAGCCAGCAAGGCCAACATTCAACCCGGCTGGCAGGTCAAATTGATTGGCAACCGAACGGCCGAAGAGATCTTAACGGGCGCGAAAAAAGTGGGTGAACAATCGGTACTCCGACTGGAGACTGCCACCGGCTTAGTCTGTGACGCCCGCACCTCCGGTGACGTCGGTGAAAAACTCGCGCTGGCCTTCGTGGATAACGACGATAAAGTCCACTTGGAATATTTAGAACTCGCCAAGGGTCCCGGTAAAGAAGGTCGCTTTGGCAATCTGCCTCCATTCAACGTTACCTTCGAAGAAAAATTATTACCCGACGACATTGGATACATCGCATTCAATTCTTTTCTTGGTGGCCCACAGATGGCACAGCAGTTTGCCGACGCGGTTTCCACCTGGCAAAAAGAAAATCGTCAAGGACTTATTATTGACCTTCGTGGTAATCGAGGTGGATTGATGCTGCTGGTCAATGCCATGTGTGGTTGGTTAACCGCCGATCGAGAATCGATCGGAACCATGACGATGGCCGGCGGCAATTTCATGAAAATGGTATTAAATCCCCGCCGACCCAAATTCGATAAGCCAGTGGCGGTATTGACCGATGGATGCTCCATTTCGGCCGCCGAGGTAATGGCCGGCGGCATCAAGGATCTTGGACTGGGCCGCATTTTTGGTAGCAAGACTGCTGGGTTGGTATTACCTTCGACGGTGGTGCGGTTACCCAATGGCGATGGATTCCAATATGCTCTTTCTTCATGGGAATCCGCTTCTGGCGAATCCATTGAAGGCATTGGAGTTATTCCTGACGAAGAGATCCTTCTCGACCGTGAGATGCTGTCGAAACACGCTGACCCCGTTTTGTCAGCGGCTAGAAAGTGGATACTGGAAGAGAATAAAAATTAGTCTTTTTATGATGGCTCTTGGAATACGAGAGCCTTCTTTAACAATCGAAATACGAGGTAAAAAATGAATTTGCAAACTAGCTTCCGCACCCTTCTTGGAATCATGATGACTCTACCCTTGGTAGGTCTGGCGGTTGCACAGGACACAGCAACTCAAGAGAAGGTTGATTACAAAAAAGTAATCGCCGATTATATCGAAGCTACCGGTGGCGAAGCCGCTCATAAAAAAATCAAATCGATCTCCGCCAAAGGTACAATCTCTATTCCCAGCGCTGGCCTCGAAGGGGAAGTTCAGATGTCGCAAATCGCCGACAAAGCGCGAATGGAAATGGAAATCGCGGGCATCGGTAAACAGCAAGTTGGTTACGACGGAGATACCGTTTGGCAAGTTTCTCAAATGACGGGATCTGAAATTCTCGAAGGAGAGCGTCGCAAACAAGTCATCCGAGATATGGCCCTGTCCCCCATGTTGGAGATCGAAAAACTTTACGACTCGATTGAATGCACGGGTGTCGAAAAATTCAACGATAAAGATTGCTACGTATTAGTCATGAAGTCGGGTGACGACGAACCGGTCTACAACTACTTTGCAGTGGATTCCAAATTGCTGGCCGGCACCAAAACAACCGTGTCGGACCCCAACATTGGCAAAATGGAAGTCGTCACTAAAGTAAGTGATTACGCAGACTTTGACGGAGTCAAAATGTCAAAAGTCAGCACCGTTGAACTTCCTCAAGGGATGCAAATGGTAACCAAAATGGATGAAATAAAAGTCAACGGCGATATCGACAACAAGTTGTTTGATCTCCCTGCCGAGATTGAAGAACTTAAGGAAGAGTCTTCCAGCGACAAGTAGGATTTGCGAGGGCTCCGTCTAAAACCGCTGGCCCCCAAACCTCAATCCACCGACAAAAGACAAAGGCACCCGCATGGGTGCCTTTTTTGTTGCACTCCCGCCAAACTGAGCAATCAAGCATGGCCGGTCACAAACCGGTTTGTAGGGTCCTGTGAGGATTATAAGGACAGCACGGACCCCAGCCCAGTTTCGGTGAACTACCAACTCCGTATTTCTGGTAATTGAGAGGGCACTCGAGCATAATAGACCCCCGAGCTCATATTGTGGGTCAGCTAACTATGCACTTCCAAAAAAACACCCGAAGCGACTTCTTCAAGTACTTGGGTATCCTTTTAATCTATTCCATATTGGCTACCACCGGCTGCCAACAGCAAGCCCCTCTTCCAGCCTCTGTAGGAAACAGCTTTGAGAAGCTAACCGCGTTACAAAGTTGTTATCTCACCTATTGCCAGCAACGAAATTCCGCGCCCCGTGCTTTGGGCGACTTGGAACCCCTGCTGAAACAAACACCATTTGATATCACTGAAATCCTTACCTCGCCTCATGCGGGATCTGAAATAGTGGTGCTGTGGAATGCTCTTCCCGACATGCAATCGGCCACACCTCTAGTGATTGGTTACGAGACTTCCTGTTTCGAGGAGCAGCGCATGGTGATGACGAGCCAAGGCGTCATCATGATGTCGGAGCATGATTTTCAGGCCGCCAAATTTCCGCCGGGCCATAGGCCACCAAACTTAGACATCGCTACCGATTCCAAATAGGGAACACACATGAAACTTCCATCCCGAAGTGGCTTCACCCTGATCGAATTATTGGTTGTAATCTCCATCATCGGCATCTTGTTGGCGATGTTGCTGCCAGCTGTTCAGCAGGTTAGAGAAGCTGCACAGCGCACTCGCTGCAAAAACAACTTGCGACAGATTGGAATCGCGATTCACAACCTAAACACCTCGACCGGTTTCTTCGTTGACGGCGGAAAGGACTGGTGGTCCGCCCGCTCGATGCAAGGCTCCACTCCCCGCATGGCCCCCCATCAGAACTGGGGCTGGCTGTATCAAATCCTACCCGCAATGGAATTGAATAATCTGTACCACTTTCAACCGGATTATAAAATACGACGCACACCGGTGGAGGGTTACTTTTGTCCGTCCCGTCGCCCACCTTCTGTTCTTGGCGGTCTACGAGCTGTAAATGATTACGCCGGGAATGGAGGTGTCTGCGGACAAGGTGGTGGTCTAAGTGATTGGGGTGAGGGAAAAAGCGGTGTTATCGTGCGCGGTGGCTATACGCCCAAAGTGACTTTTGAAACGGTCACCGATGGCAGCACGCACACGATCTTGGTTGGTGAAAAGGCTCTTCATCCCGACCATTACAATCTATTTAGCATCTCAGATAACGAGGGTTACACATCTGGTTGGGATTGGGACATCATCCGCTGGGGTGATCGCGACCCCAAGCCTCGTGGCGGTTGGCCTGAAGGACCTTGGACGCCCTGTCCCGACGATAAAGCACGCGATACAGAGACCCGTTTTGGTGCCGCGCATCCAGGAGGCTGCAATTTTGTGATGGTGGATGGTTCCGTGAAATCAGCCTCTTTCAGTGTCGATGCTCTCGTTTTTGAACAAGCTTGCCATCGCAATGATGGGCAAGTCGGTGCCCTAGATTTTTAGACGAGCCTTGCGCTGGCAGAGTACCACGTTGACTGACATTACTTTTTCCAGCTGCCAAATTCCACACAACCAACTCGGTCTGCCCAGGCTTGCCAAAGTTCTGCCATGGCGGCAACGCGCTCCGGTTCCTTGGCTGCCAGATTGTTGGACTCCACTCGGTCTCGGGACATGTTGTAGAGCTCCCATGGCTTTTTGTGCTTACCCACCAATTTCCAGTCTCCATCTGCGGAAGCAAAACGCACCGCTCGATTTCCTTCATGCTCCCAGAAAATGGGCCCTTTTCTCTGCAGTGATTTGGCGTTAAACGCCGGCCTTAATGAGACACCCTCCATGGCCGGAATCTCGGTGTCATGAAAACGATCGGGATAGCTCGCACCTGCGACATCGACCAACGTCGGCATGATATCAATTAAATGTGCGACTTCGTGATTCCAACCGCGGGCGGTGATCCCCTTGGGCCAATGGGCAATGAGAGGCGAAGAAATTCCTCCCTCATGAACCCAGTGCTTGTACTCGCGAAAAGGCGTATTGGATACGTTAGCCCAGCCTTTGCCGTAACCAATATATGTGTCTTCCGCACCCGCCATGGTTTGCGGACCCACGCGAACGGGTCGTCCGTCACGCGTTTGCATGGGTGGCCAAATCTTCGTTTGTAGTCCATCGCGACCCAAAGGTTTTAGATCGACCAGTTCTTTTTTCGCAGGTTGCCGTCCCATGCCCTCGGCACAGCCGCCATTATCTTGCAGGTACAGGAAAAGCGTATTGTCAAAATCTTTCTGACGTTTCACCTCTGCAATAAGCTTGCCGATATTCTGGTCCATATTGTCAATCATGGCGGCGTAAACCTCCATCAATCGAGCCTCCCAGTCTTTATTCTCGACACGATCCCAGTCGCCAAATATCGGCGATTCCACCGAGTCCTGATCCAAGATTCCAAGTTCCCGCAATCGCTGCATTCGCTTTTCCCGAGTTTGCTCAAACCCGCTTGCGTACTGTCCTTGGTATTTATCAATGTCGCGTTGCAGTGCGTGCATTGGCCAATGCGCGGTGGTGTAAGCCACGTAAAGAAAATATGGCTGTTGTGGATTTTCCTGTTGATGCGCTTTCAGGAACTCAATGGCATTGTCCGTGATGGCATCCGTGTAATAAAATTGTTGCGGCTGGTAAGCCTCATCGTTCTCTGGAGTGATGTAGGTGTTTTCTCGGCACAGCGTAGTAGGATCGAAAAACGAACCTGCGCCCGTAATGGTTCCGTAAAATCGCTGGAAACCGCGTTGTCGGGGCCAATTATCTTTGGGACCTGCTTTGTCGCGAAAACGGGTCAGATGCCATTTACCAGTCATGTAGGTTGAGTATCCGTTGGCCCCTAAAACTTCTGCCAACGTAACGCAGCGTCGATTGATCCCACCTCGATAGGCATCCAATCCATAATCACCTTCCATATGTCCCATACCCGCCTGATGTGGATAAAGTCCACTCATCAAGCAAGCGCGAGAAGGGCAGCATCTGGCAAAGTTATAGAACTGACTAAATCGCAAACCATTTTCCGCCAATGCATCCAGATGGGGCGTTTGAATTTCGCTGCCGTAGCAACCAATATCTGACCAACCCATGTCATCAGAGAACAACAGAATAATGTTGGGACGCTCATCCGCGTGAGCGGAAAAACTCCACGTCAGTAACCAGCAGAGGCACAACAGGCGGAACATATTCAGGGCCCTTATCTACAATGTTTCGATCTCATGGCAAAGTTTGCATTGCGATTATAGCACCCCTGATAACCCGTCGGGGAAATTTCAAGCGAAAGTGCCAGGCGAGCCATTGCCAAAAAAAAGGCCGCGTGTGATCTGGTTGAAGAACACCAGTCACCACGCGGCCAACCTATCTCGTTGGATCGGTTTATTCTTCCTTCTTGAGATCCTCCAACAGAACCTTCACGGCCATCTCCATTTGTGGATCGTTCCCGGCCGCCACAGCGGGTGGGTCATTGAGAACTTTGTAGTCCGGTTCCAGTTGGTTGTTTT
>JAAEPL010000022.1 GCA_024232675.1 Planctomycetaceae bacterium | reverse complement strand
CCACCATTTTGGAAGTCAACTATTACGGGAGTGAAAAATCATGTTGGTACTATCACGGAAAAAGAATGAGTCGATCGTGATCAACGGTGACATTCGTATTGAAGTTTTACAGATCAAAGGCAAGCAGATTCGATTGGGCATTACAGCTCCGGCAAGCATGAAAGTGCTACGCAGTGAATTACCCAGCCGAGAATCCAGTTTTCAGGCCCCGGTGCGAAAGACCGAAACTCGAGTATTGGAATGTGATCTTCACTCACTGGTGGGGTCCGTAATGGCCACCGCATAAACGGACTGGTCCCCCTACCAGTTTCGAAAAGGCCGCGTTCATTGACGCGGCCTTTTGATTGCGCTCGAGAGAAAATCCATCCACTCAATCGTTAAAGTGTTCACAAGTTGCATCTCTCCGCGTGGACTTCCATAATAGAGAACGACGCATCGCTCTCATTTCCGTCTAAGCAAAGGCAAGCCATGAAACTGACCCTACAGGCTACTTTCTTGTGTTTGGTTCTTTTTTTGAACGCGCCTATGGCAGCCCAAGACTCGGGAGATTTAGCAGTCGTTGGTGGACATTACTTCGACACGGATGCGGGCGATTTCGTCGCTAACAAAGGGTTATTGATTAAGCGGGGAAAATTTGCGGGGATCAACGTAGAAGCAGATGATTTTGGGAAAACCCCTGTCATCAAGCTGGACGATGACCATTACATTCTGCCCGGACTGATTGATTGCCACGCGCATTACAACGTCAAGCTTTTTCGCAATCGACGCGAAGAATTCGAGGTGATCCCCATCCAATACCTAGCCAATGGCGTGACCGTTACCTTTTCTTGCGGCGAGTATCTTCCTGAACAGATGTGGAAGCTTCGCCAAGACATTGAAACAGGGGTTAAGAAAGGGCCGCGTCTATTAAATTCCGGTCCCTACTTTGGCATTGCCAGGCGACCCTGGCACGCGGACCCCGATCAAGTTCGAGAAGAGGTCGATTTTTGGGCAGAGAAGGGCGTGGGTGGACTCAAGGCGAAGCTCATTGACCCCGCTTGCTTGAAAGCGCTAATCGAGCAGGCTCACAAACACGGCCTAACCGTCACGGGGCATCTTGATTCTGGATTCCGCAATTCAGTCAATCCTTCCACCGCCATCGATTTGGGAATTGACCGCATCGAACATTTCCTTGGCGGTGACGCCATGCCCGCAAGCAAAAGCGCTTACGCGTCGCTTCCTCGCATATCGGCGGATATGCCCGAGTTTAAGGCGATCGTAAATAAGTACATTGAAAACGGCACCCACTTTGACGCCACCATTTCCGCCTATGGTTACTTCGGCGACCGCAAGCAATTTTATGATTATTGGTTTGATGAAAAATCATTGTTTACCGATTACGTCCGCGATGAACTCGCTGCCAAATTGGAAAAAAAACCTTATCGACCCACGGTGCGTTTTCAAAAAATATTTGAAGCCAAACAGACGACCATCGATGATTTTTTTCGAGCCGGTGGCTTTATTACGTTAGGTACCGATCACTTCAGTGATGGGACTTTTCTTGCCGGGTTTGGGGCTCACCGAGAAATGAATGTGCTCCATGAGTCGGGGATTCCTGCTGCCGAAGTCATCAAGATCGCCACCATTAACGGAGCCCAAGCGCTCGGCATTGCCGAAGATCACGGTTCGATTGAACAAGGCAAATCAGGCGATCTCTGTATCGTGCGTGGGAATCCGTTACAACAGATTCGCAACACGCGGAATGTAACCCATGTCGTGCGTGCGGGTTTACATTACGACCCACAACAACTGCTTAATGATTGCCGCGGTAAATTAGGGCCAACCAATGCGGATGAGGCTAAGGCTTGGTAAAGAACTCGAGCAATTTGGCTGCTATCAACGCTAGGTGCGATCTCAGTGTCGGTAACGGCACCCGGCATGAACTTGACGAATCTAGCGGAGACGCGATCACGTTACGTCAGAGGTGCCCGGGACCGGGGCCACAGGGAAGGACGAGTTAATTACATCGAGCCACTCGTCTTAATCCCGTGGTAGCGGATCTAACTTGAACATCGGTGTTCCTAGCTGGCGTTCTGAATGGCTCTTTCAACGGCACCACCCATATCGGCAGGCGATTGGGCGACTTCAATGCCAGCAGCTTCCATGGCTGCAATTTTTTCTGTCGCAGTCCCTTTTCCACCGGAAATAATAGCGCCGGCGTGTCCCATGCGTTTTCCTGGAGGCGCCGTGCGTCCGGCGATAAAACCAGCCACAGGCTTGGTCACATATTCGGTGACAAAAGCGGCAGCTTCTTCTTCAGCACTTCCCCCGATTTCGCCAATCATCAGAATGGCCTCGGTTTCATCGTCATCTTGGAACCACTTCAAGACATCGATGAAGGAAGTACCCACGATCGGATCTCCGCCGAGTCCCACGCAACTGGATTGCCCCAAACCGCTGTTGGATGTCTGCCAAACCGCTTCGTAGGTCAGCGTGCCACTGCGGCTCATGATGCCAACGTTACCCTTTTGGTGAATGTATCCGGGCATGATGCCAATTTTGCACTCGCCTGGGGTAATCACACCGGGACAATTCGGGCCCACTAATTTGGAGTCGCTTGCGCGAACCCGCTCATACACGCGCACCATATCCATGGCTGGGATGCCCTCCGTGATGGCCACGATGACTTCGATTTCGGCATCGATGGCTTCCAGAATCGCATCAGCCGCGAAGGGGGGTGGCACGAAAATCATGGTCGCATCACAACCGGTCTCGGCCTTGGCCTCCATGACGGTGTCAAAAACTGGCAGGCCATCGAATTCTTGCCCTCCCTTGCCGGGAGTCACTCCGCCTACCATTTGAGTTCCGTATTCAATGCAACCACGCGTGTGAAATGCACCGGCACCCCCGGTGATGCCCTGACAAATGACCTTGGTATCTTTATTGATCAAAATGCTCATGAGTATTTTTTGCTTGTAGCGTTATGTTTAATTTTCATGCAAGGAGTTGTACGAGTAAGGCGTGGCGATTTCCCCGCCGGCAAATCGCTTAGGTGCTAACGGTGGTCGCGGCTTCCACGACCTTCTGAGCAGCATCTCCGAGGTCGGTGGCAATGGAGCAGGCAACATCTGATTCTTCAAGAATGCGTCGCCCTTCTTCCACCTCAGTTCCCTCTAAGCGAACCACCAAAGGAACACTGAACCCAACGGTCTTCGCTGCCGAAACGAGCGCCTCAGCGATCGTGGTGCAACGCATGATCCCGCCAAAAATGTTGACGAGTACCGCTTTGGTGTTGGGGTCGCTGAGCAAAATTCGGAAGGCTTCCGTCACCGACTCCACGTCAGCACCGCCACCCACATCGAGAAAATTGGCTGGTTCACCGCCGTGCAGTTTGATAATGTCCATCGTGCTCATGGCCAAACCGGCACCATTGACCAAGCAACCGATATTACCGTCGAGTTTGACGTAACTAAGGCCGGCATCCGCCGCACGCACTTCCGATTCTTTCTCCTCGCTGAGGTCTCTCATTTCCGCCAGATCTCGATGTCGGAATTCCGCGTTATCATCGAAAGTCATTTTGGAATCGAGAGCCAACATCTCACCATCGCCCGTAATCACAAGCGGGTTGATCTCCATCAAGGAGCAATCGAGGTCGACAAAGGTTCGACACAGCGCCTTCATGAATCGATCGGCACTGCGAACCGTCTTTCCTGAGATCCCCAGTTTCTTGCAGAGCTTGCGAACTTGGAAACTCTCAATCCCTTGGGCGGGATCAAAGTGTTCCTTGAAGATCTTTTCCGGTGTCTCGGCGGCCACTTTTTCAATTTCCACGCCCCCTTCGCTGCTGCACATCAGCACAGGCTTGCAGGAAGCGCGATCCAGGACGATACCGAGATACAACTCGCGGGCAATATCACACCCCGCCTCGACAAACACTTGGTTGACGGTCTTGCCTTCGGGCCCGGTCTGGATGGTAACCAAGGTATTGCCCAGCATTCGCTCTGCAACATCGCGTGCCTCATCCGCCGATTTAACCAATTGCACGCCGTGCTGTTGAGGATGCTCGATAAACGTGCCTTTCCCTCGCCCACCAGCATGGATTTGTGATTTGACGACATTGATCTTGCCGCCCAAATCCTGAAATGCTTGGGCTGCCTCTTCAGGCGTTTTCGCAACGCGACCCTCCAGCACCGCAACGCCGGATTTTCGAAAGATCTGTTTGCCCTGATATTCGTGAATTTTCATGAGGATGACACAATGATAGACAGTGTTTCAAGGGAATGTTTGCAGGCCCGGCCAAGCACTTGCGTTCACCAACAAGTGGTCGAAAAAAGAGCTGTTCGACAGGAACCTCAAAGTATAAAAATTGCTGCCTTTCCCCACAAGGATAAGCAAACGCCAGATAGGCGTCTTTTATCCAATTCGAGCTCCCAACGCTCGGTTAGGTTTTTGGATCTGAAGCTTTATCAGTTACGATGCAAGCCCACGGCTCTTCCCAACTAAACAAATAACCAAATCCTCGTTATGGCAGCTACAAGCAACGTTTTTTTAGTGTTTTTATTATTACTCGGCGGGCAAACGGGCATCCCACTAGGCATGCCGCCGGGCCCCGAAGACCCCTTAATGTATCAGGTGGCTCCCGAAGACTATCTAATCTTCACCAATTGGGCGTCTAGCGTAAAACCGGACCCCGCGGCCAACCCCACAGAACGATGGATGGGGCAACCCGCAATCACGGAGTCCTACAACAAATTAAAAACAGCCATCCTGGAATCCAACGCAAGTGGCAGCGACGTTGACCAAGCCGAGTCACTCACGGTGAAACTAGTTGAGCGTTGCCTCTCGAATGCCTGTGCCATCTACATAAATAAAGTCAATCCAGACCGATTCCCTAACGAATTACAGGGAGGTGCCTTGCTCACGCTGGGTGACGACGCCGCTGATTTGGAGAAAAAACTACGCGGTTTCTTCGAGCAACTCATCGCGACACCTGACAACAAGGTCGTCAACAAAGAGATCGCCAACACGTCCTGTTACGAGTTACGAATAAACGGAGTATTGGTGAAGTGGGCAGTGGTCAAAACCAAATATCTGGCCATCACGATCGGCGAAGACTCAATGCAACAATTGCTGAGTAACTTAGAAACGCCCCCACCGAAATGGCTGAGCAAGTTAAAGACCGAGTTGTCCGTTGAACGTATCTCGTCGATCACCTCTATCAAGATGGATAAATTTGTTGAATTGGCAGCACAAGCAGCCGCCGGCGGACCTGCCGCTAGAGAAGAATTTGACAACTTCCTCAAAATATCGGGGGTGGGAAATATTGGAGCAAGCAACTGGATAAGCGGACTCGATGCTCAAGGTTTCCTGTGTCGCGGTACTGTTGAAATCAACGGAGAACCTACAGGGGTATTCGATCTGTTGTCGGCAGAACCGATGCAACTAAGCGAGTTTGGGAAAATCAAAAAAGACCCCACCATTTTAACTGCGGCTCGCATTTCGTTTCCCAAATTAATCGACCTTGCCAATGAAGCTTCCCCAGAATTTATCGAGGGACTTGACGCTCAGTTGGGACTCAGCCTGCAGGAAGACTTGGCAAACTCACTGGATGAATTCGCCTACGTTTACGGCACACCGAATGTCACAAACCCATACGCTGGCTGGGTTCTCGGCATTGGGGCTTCTAATGAGATGGAGCTGGTTGATAATTTCGGCCTGATCGAAAATAAAATCAGAGAGCTTGTCGAATCCGACAACAGCCTTGAATTGGCTGAATCCAAAGTCAACGGGCAGGTCATTTATACTCTGGAAACCCAAAAAAACGATTTCTTTGCATTGCCTGATATTTCATGGTCATTGGCGGATGGCGAAATATTGCTGTCCCTCGACAAAGCTTCCCTGCGTCGTCACTTGCGAAGAGAGCCGATGGGTGAAGACTCGTTAACTGCGAATAAGTGGTTTGTCGACAATGCTTTCCATTCGCCACAAATGGATACGGAAGGGCCATTGGCAATCTCTTCCGTCGATGTCGCAAGCCTATTAAAAATCGGCATGCCGCTACTGAGCCTTGCCGGGGGAGAGCTTTTTTTTCCTCCTAACTTTGGCTACTCTTTTGCGGATCTGCCCCCTCTGGAATCCTTGACCAAGGACATGGAACCCAACATCTCGTCGCTGTATCGGACCCCCAAAGGATTTGAGGTTGTGACGCGTCAAACCTACCCTGGCGGTTCTCCCGGAACAGCTTGGGCGGTTCTTTTCGCAGCCTTTTACGCCTCAGCGGAAGAAGCAGGATCGGCGGAACTACTCATCGAAGCTGAGCCTGACATCGCCGTGGAGGCGAATGACAAAAAGAAATAGCTGGGTTGCCTAAGTTAGATTCTGCTGCGAGCCATGGTGCTCGCAGCATTTCTCCGATGACTCGCTTGTTGCCTGCACCCACACATGGTTTAGGTTTAACTAACGTTCGCCACTTGCTTCGTCTAATAGGCTACGGTCCTTTAAGGCAGCCGCGGGGCTCTGGTAGTCCGCGACAACATCGCTCCACAACTGGTACACCGCTGCATTTTCGAAGTCAGCTTTTTCAAAGTTTATCCCCTCCCCGTAGGCTTTCGTAATCCAATCCCGCGCCTCAGCTCGATTCCCGAATCGTGCCTCATGCGAGATAATACGGCGATACAAACGCACTCGATCATTGCCCAAGATGACGGCGTATTGTTTGTTGAGAGGATCGCGATCTGAAAGTAGCGTCTTGTACTCGCGAACAGCCTCAACGTTTTGGTCTCGATTCCACAATTCATCCGCCGCACGTAAACCTCGAGAACGATCCAAGTAATGATTGGATATTAAATATCCGACACCGCACACCAGAAGAATCGCCAAGAACGCGAACCAAGTACGGGAGGAGCCAAACATTCGCCTTAAACTCATCGCTGTCCTCTTAAACTCATTCATCCTGACCGTTTCCATGCGACCCGACGAATCCGTTTGCTTTAATCTTCTCATGAGGTTGACCAAACTTTCCGAATGCTTCGATGATGCCCGCGTTCGCTCATTGTAACAGCCCAAAAAAAAAGACCCAACTCACGATAGAGTCGGGCCTTTCAATTCGATTCATGGCTCTTACAACAAATTTCATAAAAGCCATTCTCAAACAATGAGTCTGGATTTAGACGTCATCGGGTGTGGGAGGATTCACGACAGCGCCACCAGGAGCTTCGATAGTGCCTTCCATCATGACAGGTGTTCCGCCACAACCATTGTTGCAGCCGGTGTTGCAGCCGGTGTTGCAGCCGGTGTTGCAGCCAGTGTTGCAGCCAGTGTTGCAGCAGTTGTTACGGCTACGTCGCATCGATGTGTACATGCGGCGTGTGCGAACGCGATTGTTGCAGCAAGTGTTGCCGGTGTTGCAACCAGTATTGCAAGTGCCACAGTTGGCAACAGGTGCTACGTTAACTACGGCAGCAACTTGACCACAGCAGTTGGTGGGTGCAGGTGTGCAGCAGTTAGAAGCAGCACGACGGGCACGCATACGAGAGAACAAACCACGACGTGGTTGTTCGCAGCTGTTGTTGCAGCAACCGTTGGATGCAGGAGCAACTGAGTTACAGCAACCGGTGTTGCAGTTAGAGACAACATTGTTGTTGCCACAGCACTGAGCATTCAGGTCACAGACATTGAAGGCGACAACAAACAATGCTGCTACGCCGAGGGCCAAAAAACGATTCATCACGGATCTCCTAAAAATTTACTTCGAAGTAGATGCAAAGTCATCTCAATGACACAGCTCCTCACTGTGTCGCCAACCGTCTGTCGAGTAATTCAATGCAGTGACGCGTCACTAGCGGCAAGCTCAACAAATGGATGGTCAAAACTTTGACTAAAAAGTCTTGTTCAGGTGGTTAGGCTATCACGAGAAAAACGGGCTCTCAAGTGGGTACACAGGGCCTGACAGCAAGGAATTAGAGGAAAAACGCTTCATTCTTTCAGCGGCAGAATTTACGCCAAGAGTGACCGTTTCAGGGAAGCTGCGCTTACGTTACTCGGCTAGCGATTCCCTGCAATTACGCAAAAAACGTTCGTTTATCGAGACTTAATCATTCGCTGAACTTTCAAACACGGCAATAAGCATCCCCCTTAACGGTTTTCTGGCCCTTAAACGAGCAATTCACGCGTCTTTTCGAGTCTTTAACCAAGGTCAGTGGATATGCGTTTTTTTGCCCCAACAGGCTATCTGTCCACAACAGGGGTGGCTCCGAATCCGCAGCCTCAAAACCATTAAATGGGTTGCATAGAATTTTCACGCGGAGACTCGGCAAGCAATCAAAAACGATCTCCGCTTACGACCCGATCGTCTTCCTAACCCCCCCAATCCACAGCGAATTACAGATTCCGTTCTCTCGCAAGGACAAGAATTGCCTCGCTCACAACAATCCGGTTTAGACTGAAGTATCTAGCTTGAAGCCAAGTTAGAACTCTTGTTAAGGCGGGCAAATCCAACATATTCAGTTGGGGAAAAATGCCACAGCCGGTGCATTCTGCCCTAAAAGTTTATCAACTTGATACCAACTCGAAGGCATCGTGGACTGGCCAAAAACCTTCAAAAGGAACCTAAACAGATACAGGGTAACACCTTACGCACGAAAGTTGTGTTTTTTATCAACTTCGGCATCCGCTTTGCTTCCAATAAAGTTGAAAAGCAAGCGAACTTTGGAATGCCTAGGGGCGTCCAATTATTAAAAGGAGTCAGGGAAAATGAACCGTAGCCAACCCGATTCGCGATCTAGCCATAACGATGGACGCGACACCCAACCCACGGACAACCTAAATCACGTCGACCAACTTGATGCTTGGATGGATTTCCAGCTAGAGCAATTGATGAAGGACTACCCTGAGTGGCAAACTGTAACAGGTAACCGGAAACACTTCGGTCGCTAGTATCAGCCTGGGACCACGCTCTAGGTCAAGCCATTCTCTTTTAGGAACTCGGTGGCATTACCGGGTCCGAGGACCGTGTTGAGATCAACCCATGGCCGCAGGCCCAAAACCTTGCGGTGGATTTCAGGGTGACCCCATCCTGATTTTTGACAGACGCCGCAAAATTTTTGCCCCGGCACGGAAACGGCCTTACACCGGTCACAATGCGGGAAGACTGTCCAACGCAGACCGTCGCTCGAGCCGGGAGGGACCAATTCACAATCCAGAGCCAGTCCTGCCTCTGCGCATTGGCTTAAAACCTCCATAAACTGAGTGAATACGACGGGCACCGGCCGTGCCGTGGTGGCTCGTCTTAGAATACCCAAGACGATCTCCAAGCGATGACTGTCGAGATTTTTTTCTGACCAGAAACCGTACCAAATGGGTTCGGTGGGTAGGAAGTGAGCCGCCAAACTTGCGGCCTCGTCGGCACTCACAACATCGCCGACTCTGTGGCCAAGGTCGACACCGTCGACCGACCGTGGAAGCCAGCCGGTACAGCCGGCCAAATCACTCTCCGCTTTCAGAACATTGGCCGGACAGTCACCACAACACTGCTCCACGGGTTCTCGGCCATGAAAGAGACGAAAAATCTCTTCCAGCCGAAACCCCTTCCATTGCCCTTGGATTTTACGGACTGCGATCCCTTGAAACACCTCTCCAGATTTAATCGCGGAACCGGCAGTGCGTATGGCTCTTAGGCGTTTTTCCGTTTGGTCGACGGAATCGAGCTCGGTTCCATTGCGCAACCGGCAACTGTGTCGGATAGACCAACGCAGGAATTCGGGCGTGGGACCGGTTATGGCGACCTGTCTTTTCACGGCTTAATGCAGAAAGTGTCGACGTCCTGTTAGCATCATGGGAATTCCATGTTGCTCGCAGGCGGCAATCACATCTTTATCTTTGACAGAGCCGCCCGGTTGAATGATCGCGGCGATACCGGCTTGGGATGCGATTTCAATGGAATCCGGAAACGGAAAGAAAGCATCCGAGGCGAGCACGGAACCGGCAGCTTGTTCGCCCGCTTTTTCAATCGAGATACGAACGGCATCAACGCGGCTCATTTGGCCTGCGCCCACACCACACAAAGCTTGATTCTTACCCAGCACAATGGCATTGGACTTAACAAACCGCACCATATTCCAAGCGAAAGTAAGTTCGGCCATCAATGCGTCGCTAATCGGTTCACTCGTGGCCAACGTCCAATCCGCTGGGCTGACACGCAAATCGTCAGCTTGCTGGACCAACATGCCACCGTGCACCAGCCGCATGTCATAGCGATCCGCGACCTCGGACACCATCGGACTTTCCAGCAACCGAACATTCTTTTTCCACTTGGGCTCGGTCGTAAGGACCCGCAGTGCCTCTTCGTCGAAACCGGTACAGACAATGGCTTCAATGAAATAATCGCCCGTCGCCAGCAACTGGGCCGTATCCAGATCCATGTTTCGATTGATGGCTACGATGGAGCCGAAAGCGCTAATCGGGTCCCCCTGGAAAGCCCGACTGACCACGTCCCGCAATTGCGTTCCCGTCGCCGCTCCACACGGATTGTTATGCTTAATCACCACGCATGCCGGATCATGAAAACTGCTGACCATGTTCAATCCACTATTCACATCCAGCAGATTATTAAACGACAGCTCTTTCCCATTTCGCTGATTCATCTTTGACAAACTGGTAACCGGCTCGTCGGAGAACTCGTACAAAGCGGCTGCCTGATGGCTATTTTCGCCATACCTAAGCTCGGCGGTACGGTGCAATTCCAAAGAGACAGTAGAGGGTAGATGCGATACTGTCTCCGTCTCCGATGCCGCAAAGAAGTTGGCAATCATCTGATCGTATTCAGCCGTATGCCGAAAGGCATCTGCCATCAGTTGGCGACGCAGCGTTTCGCTCGTACCTCCGTGGGTTTTCAGTTCTTCCACAATAGCGTCGTACTGTTTGGGGGAAGTCGCAATCGTCACAAAAGCGTTATTTTTCGCCGCAGCACGCACCAAGCTAGGACCGCCGATGTCTATATTCTCGATCGCCATGGAACGGTCGCAATCGGGTCGAGCCACGGTCTCGGCAAACGGGTAAAGATTAACGACCACCAAGTCCAAGGGAACCATGCCGTGCGTTTCGACTGAGGTTAAATCTTCGGGGTTATCCCGTCGGCAAAGAATGCCGCCAAAGATTTTCGGGTGGAGTGTCTTCACACGCCCATCCATCATTTCCGGAAATTCGGTGTAATCACTGACATCCCGCACCTCGATTCCCGCCTCACTCAAATGGCGTGACGTCCCACCTGTGCTGTAGATCTCTACTCCCAGCGCTGCCAAGTGCTGTGCAAAATCCACTAAACCTGTTTTATCACTAACGCTGATAATTGCTCGCTTGACCACGGCAATCGACTCGTTTTGGTTTGTTTTTTCCATCGTGGCGGCAGTATTTGAATTCATGGAACGGGATTCTCAAAATCGGGATTAGAAGAGGAGGTGGCGTTAGTTTTAAGCCTCCACCTCCCAAAATCAAGTGCCGCGATCGGAGAGACTCCATGGATTTGTGAGTTATCGAATCGGCTCTTAGGAGGATCACTCAGAAATGCTCGTGCTCCCTGCAGCGTCAGTGCTATGAACGAATACTCGATGGGCCGTCGTTTTGTTACTCCACAAAAAAACACCCCAGTTTTCAGTAAACCAGGGTGCTTTTGAAATTTCGTCCACGGAGGCCTCTAGGCCCGCTAAAAGAGGAGTTTAGTTACCTCCACCAAACGGGTCGTCATCCTCTTCTTTATCCGACGATTTATCGCTTCCGCCACCAAACGGATCGTCATCTTCTTTTTTATCTGACGATTTATCGCTTCCGCCGCCAAACGGATCGTCATCGCTGGAAACTCCGCCACTGCCGCTGAATGGATCATCGGGATCCGCTGTCGACTTTTTGTCATCGCCTTTGCCAACGGGATTTGAGAATGGGTCGTTAGGATCAGCTGCTTGTCCGCCGGCGAAAGGATCCGTAGTGGTTGTTGGGGGCTTCTTTTTATCTGCTTCAGCTTTCCCTGCAGCATCCCCGACCACGAACTCTTCTCCAATCACTACGGGGTTGATGTTGGCAACTTCCCGCAAGCTGAAAACCGCACCATTTGGCTGAGCGATGTAAAGTCGATCCGT
>JAAEPL010000021.1 GCA_024232675.1 Planctomycetaceae bacterium | reverse complement strand
TCAGCCTGTTTCTCATCGATGGTGAGGCGGCGGATTGACTGGGCTTTTCCTGTTTTACGATCCACGTCGATAAGGACGCCGGAGATACGACTGTCCTTTTTTGCCACATGAAACGTGCGAGGCCGGAAGGAGTAGGTCGTTTCAAAAACGCATTCTTTGGAACGCCCAAGAATGCTGTCATGAGGACCGGTCATACCTACATCGCAGAGAAAGGCTGTGCCGCCCTGTTTGATATGTTCGTCGGCGGTGGGCACATGCGTGTGTGTGCCAATCATCGCGGATACTCGCCCATCCAGATGGTGCCCCATTAATTGCTTGTCGCTGGTGGCTTCCGCATGAAAGTCGACAAAGCGAACGGGCACATCGTCCGGAATTTGACTGAGGATTTGATCAGCGGCGTGAAAGGGGCAGTCGGCCGGTTTCATAAATACCCGTCCGATTAAATTGATCACGGCGACTTTGGTACCGGTGCCTGTTTTTATAATCGTGAATCCTTGGCCGGGTGCCTCGGTCGGAAAATTAGCGGGTCGCAGGATATCCGTTTTTGAATCGAGCGTGTCGATGATGTCTCGTTTACGAAAGGCGTGGTCGCCCAACGTGATGCAGTCCACCTCGGCATCTTTTAATTTTCGGTAAATCGAGGGGGTGATCCCGGACCCAGATTCGGCGTTTTCACCGTTGGCGATGACGATGTCGATCGATTCATTCCGGCGTAACGCCGGGACGACCTGCTGTACAATTTCGACACCGGGTTTGCCGACAATATCGCCAATAAAAAATATACGCAACGGACTAAATCACTTTCTGTTTCATCGGTAAGTCCCGATCGACGTTGCCTATTTGGCAATTTCCATAAACCGTGATTCACGGATCACGGTTACCTTAATTTCACCCGGGTACTGCAATCGTTTTTCAAATTCTTGGGCAATCTTACGGCAGATGTTTGCAGCGGTCGCATCGTCCGAATCTTTGGCTCCGACCATGACTCTTAATTCGCGACCGGCCTGGATGGCGAACGCTTGTTTGACGCCCTTGAATTCTCGGGCGATGGTTTCCAGTTCTTCCATGCGTTTGATATAACGCTCGAGTGATTCGCGTCGGGCACCGGGGCGCGAGGCACTGCAGGCGTCGGCAGTGGCGACGATTACGGTGTAAGGGTGTTCGATGACAATTTGGTCGTGGTGCCCCAAGGCGGCGTGCACGACATCTTTATTTTCGTTGAACTGTTTTAGTATTTCAGCACCGATTTGCGGGTGTCCCCCGTCGCGTTCGTGGTCGACCGCTTTCCCAATGTCATGTAGGAGGCCGCAGCGTCTTGCGAGGTCGGCATCCAGCCCAATCATTTCCGCGATCATGCCGGAAAGAAATGCGACCTCTTTGCTGTGGGCCAAGACGTTTTGGCTGTAGCTGGTGCGAAAATGCAAGCGTCCAAGGTATTCCACAACACGGTCGTGAACTCGGTGCAAATTAAGTTCTTGGACAGCTTCCTTGCCTTTGGCGCGGATGAACTTTTCCATTTCCTTGCGTGCTTCGGCCACCACCTCTTCGATTCGCGAGGGGTGAATTCTGCCGTCACTAATTAGCTTGTCCAGTGATTGTCGTGCTATCTCCCGGCGCACAGGGTCAAAGCCGCTCACAATTACCACGCCTGGAGTGTCATCGATGATGACATCGATGCCGGTTTCTTTTTCGAAAGCCCGGATGTTTCGCCCTTCACGGCCAATGATTCGACCCTTCATTTCATCATTGGGGATATCAACCGTGCTGGTGGTCGTCTCAGATGTATAGGTGGCAGCGAATCGTTGCATGGTCATCAGCAACATCTCACGCGATTTTTGCTCGCAAGTCTCTTCAAGCATTTTTTCGTGTTTCAGAATGCGTCCACCCACCTCGCGAGAAAGGTGATCTTCCGTTATTTCCAGCAGGCGTTTTTCTGCATCTTCGACAGATAAGCCAGTGATTTGATGCAGTTGTTGCCGTTGTCGTTCGAGGATGTCAGAAAGTTCTTTTTCGCGAACGATGGAGCTTTCGAGTTTCGCGGTTAGGCGATTTTGAGTTTGCTCCACGAAGCTCTCTTGCTTCTTCAAATCCTGAGAAGCTTGCGTCAAACTGTTCTGTTGCTTGTCAAGTTCGCGTTCTTGTTCTCGTAAGTCGTTACGAGTCTTGTTGAACTCGTTTTCCATCTTCTCTTTGGACGTCAGGTTTTTTTCCTTGATCGTAAGTTCCGCTTCTTTGATGCGATTTTCAGCATCCCGGGCGGCATCCTTTAGGATCATGTCCGATTTGTTTTTCGCGTTGTTTGTGGAAACACGCTGGTACAAGAAAGCTAAGCCGATCGCGATTAGAAATCCGACGCCACCGGTGATAAAAGCAGTTGTGTCCATGGAGTTGCCGTATCGGTTATGAAGCCACTGATTGACTCAGGTCGATTCGATTCGTCCTGACTCAGTTTAGCGAGTGGGAAACCGGTTTTAAGCGAAGGCAGTCTAGGCAATGGCACAGAGACGAATGCCTGAATCTAGGACCGATCGGGCGGCCAGAATTCAGGATCCGAATGACGATGGTGATGTCTCCTGTCGGCAAGTTCCATCCGCTGTAGGCGAACGAGTCGCAACCGAGGTTCTCCCGTACTTAGTACTAGGGAAGACATTACACGAAGAAAGTTTGTTAACTCATCGTTTGTAGAGGCGCTGCGTCGGTCACCTTGGTTGGTTTGCCAAGTGCCGATGAACATGCTTTGAAAAAGCGCTAATATTATCAGGATATATTGCATGTGTTGCAGAGATCTATCAGCTGTGTCAGTGCATCCCCGCGAATCGATTTGATTCGAGGAACCGCAACTTCGCGTTATTGCCGGAACTCGTCACCGCCAAAACTGGTTAACCATTGGTTTCAGTTGTTGTTGACGATCTGAGGTCCAAAATGACCGCAAAATTAATGGTCACAGGTCTTTGCAAGTTGGTTCGCAAAGGCCCCGTGACTTTGGTAATGTACCAGACTTAGTAATCGCTGACCACCGACCCGTGCCCCTGTTAACCATGTCGAATTCGCTGTTATATGAAAAGGTGCGGAAGGCGTGGCATCCTCAACGCTGGCGAGATTTTACGGTGCTCGTCGCGGTTTCCGGCGGCGCCGACAGTGTTTGCCTCCTGCGCTTGATGCACCAACTGAAATCCCAGCATGCGGGTCGAGGGCGATTAATGGTTGCCCATGTTAACCATGCGCTACGAGGAGAAGCCAGCGATGCCGATGCCAGCTTTGTCAGCCAATTGGCCGAACAGCTGGCGGTTCCCGCAATCGTGGCCGACGGCCGCATTCTCTCGGGGCTTGGCAATCAAGGGATCGGCTTGGAATCGGCATTGCGAAAAAAACGTTACGACTTGTTTGCGGAAATTGCAGCCAAGCATGGCGCGCGATATTTGGTGACCGGGCATACACGTAACGATCAGGTTGAAACGGTCTTGTTTCGCGCTCTTCGCGGAACCGGTCTGGAGGGGTTGGCGGGTATCCCCGTGCAACGGTCGGTCTCCGCTAACTTAACGATCGCCCGACCGTTGCTGACCGTTGACCGACAAGAAGTCCTGGAATACCTAACGCAAAAAAAACAGGTCTACCGTGAAGATGCCAGTAATGCCGAATTGCAATTCACGCGTAATCGCATCCGTAATGTTATTTTGCCGCAGATGAGAGATTGTTTCGAAAACTCAGTGGATGAGGCGTTGTTGCGGTTAGCGGAACACGCCGAGAATCACAAAGCAATGCTTCGCCAGCTTATGGAACCCTTGTTGGAGCAGTGTTTTTTGGTGCACCCCGGTAAGGTGACGGTCTCATGCATTGGTTTGCAGGGGCAACCGGGTGAGTTGGTGAAAGCGACCCTTCGCGCTGCATGGCGAGAAGCCGGTTTTGCGGAAGGGGATATGACGACCGCCAAGTGGAATCAATTGACGGATAGATTGTTCGCGGCGTCTACCATGCCAGCGCCTCATGTCGAAACCTATCCAGGTCCCGTGCGCGTTTCGATTGCAAAAGAAACTGTGACGCTTGTTTCGGTGGAGGGAAGAGATGCGGTGTGATGTCGGTTTGCTGACCGTCGTCAATCCAAGCATGGCGACGGATTTTGGCAGTGACGGTTAGATTGTCGCAAGCTGCGAATGCGAGTGCGACGTTCAAGCCGTGTTGGTTAGGTTGACTTATCGGTCTGTGGGCGTGGAAATGCCGGCTTTTCGCGTTATCTAATGCTTTACCGTTGATTTCATTGGGTTATACTCACTGCCTAACCTCCGCAGCGTTCTGTGTTTGGGTCATTTATGTTGTCCTCTACTCACAGAGTTATACGTCCTTCCCGACTGTTCTATGAGCGGTCTCTGCCACTACGAGAGTTAATAAAAAATGAATTCTTCAAGCCAGCTTTCCGAGGCCGATAAACAAAAACTTTTCTGGGCCAGTTTCTTAGCGCTTACGGCTGCCGGCGTAGGTTTTGTTTTTCGTGTAATGATTCCCACCATGTGGTCGGACCATTTCCAGATCACTCTGGCTGACGTGGGCGTTTTAACCGGAGCTGCGTTGTGGCCGATTGCCGTAACGATGATCCTGTTTAGCTTGTTAGTCGATAAGATCGGTTACAAGACGTCAATGTTTTTCGCCTTTGCATTGCAGGCATTTTCAGTCGTGCTGACCATCTTTGCACCGGATAAAAATATTCTTTGGTGGGCTTGCTTCTGTGCGGGGTTGGGTCACGGCGTCGTGGAGGCAGTTATTAACCCACTCTGTGCATCCATTTATCGACACGACAAAAGTAAGATGCTGAATATTTTACATGCGTCATGGCCGGCAGGGATTGTTTTAGGGGGACTCTTCTATCTGTTGTTGGTAGATCCCTCGCAAGCGAATACCTGGGCAGGTACCAAGTGGGTGTTTTGGTTCATGTTGGTCCCCGTGATTGCTTATGGCGCCATGTTCTTGATGTGTCACAAGTTTCCAGTGGATGAACGAGTGGAAGCCAACGTTTCCATGCGAGAGATGTTAAAAGAGTTCGGAGGCTTGGGTATTTTTCTGGCCAGTACCTTCCTGGTTTACGAACTGACATCGCAATTGGGGCTTAACGATCTGGTGAACTCGATTGGCTTGGGTGATAACTCCAAACTTATTGTTTGTCTGGGGTTGGGTGCTTTGTGTGGATTTATTGGTGGGTTTGCAGTTGGTTCGCCGGGTAAGATTTTGTTTTTCGTGCTCTGTCTAATCATGATTCCATTGGCCACGGCGGAGCTGGCGACGGATGCCTGGATCCAAACATTACTGCAGCCATTGTTGGGTAGTACCAAAGCGGCTTGGGCAATTGTGCTTTCTGCGGGGATCATGATGACGCTGCGATTCTTTGCCGGCGTTCCATTGAAAGTGATGTCACCGCCAATGCTATTGCTCGTGAGTTCTATTTTCTCAATCGTCGGCCTGTACGCACTTTCGTCGGTGGCAGGGATGCTGTTGTGGGGTGCCTTCGTTTTGTACGCGATTGGCCAAACGTTCTATTGGCCAACCATGCTGGGGTTGGTGTCCGAGCAGTTCCCCAAAGGCGGGGCTATGACTCTAAACACCGTTTCCGCCATGGGTTTGTTGACCGTGGGTATTTTCGGGTTCCCGTTTTTGGGTGCGGTGCAGGATCACTATAAAACCGATGCCGTGAAAACGGAATTTCCGACCCAGTTCGAGATGGTGAAATCCGAAGACCTTAAATTTATGGACACCTCGAATCCGGAGGATCCCAAAGAGGAACCGATCTACACGGAAAACAATTTCTTTGGTGTGCGTTACGCGACGGTTAACGTTCCCGAATTCAGCAAGGGTGTCGATCTTGATCCCGAGCAAGTCAAAACATTAGATGGGACATTGACGTCGACTTCGCAAGACAGCCTGAAAGTCGCGGCGACCTTGCCAGCCGTCATGGCGGTGGCGTTTTTGTTGATCATCATCTACTTCCAACTTCAGGGCGGTTACAAACCCGTCGTGCTGACGCCGGAAGGGAATGGCGACGAAGATTCTAGCGCGAGTTAGCGTACAGGCGATGGGTGCGTGCACGATTGCCGTTCCCGTGGCCCTGGGGCGTGGTTTTCAGGTGAGCAGTTTCGCTGGTTCAATTCATCGCTATTACCGCAGTTGGGCGGGTTGGCGGAGAAACAGGCTGGCGAAGCTTGCTAGCTTTCGCGCCGGTCGTCCGCAAACGCTTGGTAATTAAGTCACTCTTAATCGGCCCCATCGGCGTTAACTGCGAATTAACGGATGTGCTGCTTATTGTGTTTCCGTTCTGGGGTACGTGGCCTGCTGGTGGGTGTCGCGTGCTAGCGGTTTGTGGTGTCTAACCTTAAAGCACGTGATTTCACTTAACCGATCGCCGATTCTTATCTAGACTCTGGCTAATTCTTTCCACACATGCAGCGTTTCGACAAGGATGTCGGTGCCGTATTACCATGCCGAGATCGAGCAACGACCCGTCCCAGCGGTTAGCGGATGGCAGGAAGGTCATGCGCACTTTCGCGCTTTTGTGATCACGATGTGCCTGTTGTTGATGGGCGGCGTGTTGGGGCTGAATTGGATCAAGCAGACTATAAAAAACGAATTGCCATCTCGGATTATTACCGAGGTCAATTCTCGTCTTGCTAACTCTCACTTTGTCTTTGATTTGGGGGACGCGCGATGGACGGAAGGCAGTGGCTTGAGCCTTTCGAATGTGCGTTTCGCTGATCGCCGGACGGGCCAAGTAGTAATCGCCTGCCAAGAGGTTTTTGCCCATTCGACGTTCCAGTTGACGGATGTGTTGGACGGTTTACCGACCATTGATCTACTGTCGGTCGAGCAGTTGGAGCTGCAATGCCTGACGGATGCTGAGGGTGTCTGGAACATTCAGCAGTTGTTTGAATCTTTACAGGATTGTGAATCGTCGATTCCCATCGATTGTCCGATACAAATACGCGATGCGATGTTGGCGGTAGATTGCCGTCCGTTCGGTTTGAATGAGATCATCTCACTGCGGGATATTCAATGTGAGTACACGCGTCCATTGGTCGGGAGTGGTATTCATTTTCTCAAAGGCTGTCTAAGTTCCGATTTCAATGATCGGATGAATTTCGAATTCGAACTGAATCGCGAATCAGGCATTTGGACTGCCAATTGTGGGGCAGGGCTCATAGAGATTAATGAGCGTTGGACGGACATGTTAGAGCGGCGGATTCAAGATTCGCCTCTGGTAGATTCTCTGCGCGGACAAATTGCCATCAATGCGGCGGCCACCGGTCGATTGGGTGAATCCAATTCCGTGCGTTATAGCGTTGCTGGGCGAGCATCAAATTTGCAATGCTTGGACCGTTCCTTGCCGCATCCATTGCTCAACGGGTCTTTTGAATTTCGTGTGGATAACGAAAAAAACAACTTGCCGCGTTTGCTGATTCAAAACGCTCGCTTGGGTTTGGGCTACGGAAATGTTACGGGGCAGGCGGTGATTCACGATCTTTTTCGTCAACCACAGTGGCGTGCGACGGGGCAATTAAAAGGGCTGGAGATAACGGGACGCCTATTGCCTTGGCTAAAACCGGAGTTGCAGCGTCTGTGGCATCAATATCAACCGGGGGGCGTGATCGATGCTGATTTTGATATCCAAAACGTGGATGGCAAGTTGTCCAAAAATATTAGGGCGCGAATTAAGGACGGTTCCTTTTCCTGGTACCGATTTCCGTACCCCATGTCTCAGTGTAATGGAATCGTCGAATGGATCGGCGATGAACTCGCGGTTACTTTGACGGCTGTTGAAGCTCAGCAAACGATTGATATTCGTGGTGAAATAACCAACCCGGGTCCTTATTGGAAGGGTTGGTTGGAATGTAGCTGTGACGGCCTGTTGCCGATCAACGAAAAAATGTTTCAAGCGTTTGATAATAAGCCTGCGTTGGCGAGGACGCTGAGAAGGTTTCATGCGACCGGTCACATAAACGGACGAGGCAGGATCGAGCGGGCGGATGGTAACGCTGATTTGAAGCGGGATTTTAATATCCAATTGCAGCAAGCCACGGTGCGGCACGAAAATTTTGACTATCCCATTTACAACGTGGGGGGCACCATTCGCGTGGTCAATGATTTGACTGAGTTTCGTTCCTTTGCGGGGCAAAACAATAATGGTCAAATTCAGTGTGAAGGGGTGTGGACGCCGCAGGATGGTTTGCAATTGGGTTTCTTGGCAAGCAACGTATTGTTAAATGATGAGCTGCGTTTGGCATTGCCGGCGAACTTGCGGAAGACTTGGGACGGCTTGCGGCCGGCCGGAACCATTGATTTAGTCGACCTGGATTTGCGTTACCCGGTTGGGGCGGTAACCCCTATCGTGAGCGCTAAAATTGACGTGACAGGTCAACGAGATCATGTTTCGTCAGTCAGCATCAATCCGATTTGGTTCCCTTACGAAATGCGACAAGTCACGGGGTCGTTCGGGTTCAAGGATCAGAACGTTAATATCAATAACTTTGCGGCTAAGCACGGTGATACCGACATCCGCACCAATGGAAATGGTCGTTATGATGAGACGAGCTGGAACCTGCGATTTTCAGAAATGTTCGTGCGGGATATCGAATTAGACGACGAACTACGTCGGGCTTTACCGGCCTCCATTGCACAGGCAGCCGACCAGGTTGGATTTTCGGGAAATATTGGGATGCGTGGAGCTCTGGTGCTTAATGGTTCCTTTCAGCCGACGCCACCATCGTCGGCTTACGTTTCTGCGCGAGACCCGCAGGTGCCTTCGGCGAATCTGCAATGGCAGTTGGAATTTGGCATCACTCGCGCTGCGGTGAATATCGGGTTACCGTTGACCGATATTTCAGGCTTGATGAAATTGAACGGACGTTATGCGGCTGGCAAAACGGAAAGCTTGGGTCAGCTGCAAGTTGATTCGATGATGTATCACGATATACAGGTGACTGCGGCGACCATTCCGTTCTCGATCGATGACCAAAAGATTGGCATCGGGAGAAAATTACGACGCAATGGTGAATTGGTGAACGACCGTCCCGCTAGCGGGCAGCTTTTTGGTGGGCGAGTCCAGTGTGATGCGGAGATCAGTTTGCAGGACTTAAATCAATTCATCATTAATGCCAATCTGGTAGGAGGAGATGTGGAAAAGTTTGCATCGGAAATCTCCTTAGCCCAACATGATTTCTCGGGAGAAGCGTCGGCAGCCATTAATCTGAGAGGGAATTCATCCGGAACGCATTCACTAGAGGGGAACGGATCCATCACGTTACAGGATGCGAAGATCTACGAAGTCCCGGTGATTGTTGCGTTGTTTAATGTCCTGCGGATCAAGGAGCCTGATCGCACGGCCTTTGATAAGGCGACGATGAGTTTTGCCGTGCGTGGTGAAAATTTTGATATCAAACCGATTGAATTGAATGGTGATGCGATCAGCTTGATTGGTGAAGGCACCATTGATTTGGACAGTAACGTAGATCTTAATTTTTATTCTTTGATTGGCCGCAACGGCTTCGAAATCCCAATTATTACTGACCTCTACAAAGCCGGCAGTAAACAGGTTTGGTGGATTAAAGTGGCTGGGACTTTGCAGGATCCAGTCACCGAGCACGAAGTGTTGCCCGGGTTGAACGACTCGTTAAAGATGTTGTTCCCGGAACTCGCAGAAGCGGACCAGTAAAAAAGTTGCAGCGAACCGGGGTGATCCGTTTGCTTTCTTGATGCAGCTCAAGTTTTGCCGCCAGATTAAAAAAAATCCAAGGGACTGCGGACTCCGGTGGCACCGGTTGTTGCCACGTGGGTGTAAATCATGGTTGTGGTAATATCTGCGTGTCCCAGTAACTCCTGGATCGTACGGATGTCCGAACCTGATTCCAGTAAGTGAGTGGCAAACGAATGTCTCAGGCTATGGCAGCTGATACGTTTCTGAATGCCGGTTTTTAAGGCCGCCCTTTTGACTGCTTTCGTGACCCCGCTGGGATGCATATGGTGGCGTCGTAATTCCACCCTGGTCTCCCTGGGTAGGTGGGGAGTCAGGCGGGAGTCTCGGCTAAGGTTTTGCGAGGGGAATAGAAATTGCCAACCCAGTTGACGGCATAGGTTTTTAGACTTTCTCGCCAGGGCATGCGGCAAGTACACGTTTCCGGCGCCAAGTTCGATATCTGATTGATGGAGCCGACCCACCCTTGAAATCTGCTCTGAGATGGGATCGGCGATTTTGGCAGGCAGGGGAACCATGCGGTCTTTTTGACCCTTGCCATCGCGGACCGCAATCTGTTTGCGGTCGGTATCAACATCTTTGACCCGCAGTCGGCAGCATTCCATCAATCGAAGACCGGATCCGTACAACATGCTGGCCATGACGTTTTGGGGTCCCTGGGGAATGTGTTCTAACAGGGATTTAACTTCTTGGACGCTCAGCACGACCGGAATATGCAATGGTCTTTTGGCGCGAACGGCATCGAAAGAAATTTTTCGTTCGAGGATTTTTCGATACAGAAACAGGAGTGCCGACAGCGCTTGATTTTGGGTGCTGGCAGCGACCCTTCTTTGGGTGGCTAGGTAAGTCAGGTACTGAGTGACATCTTGATCGGAGAGTTCGCGAGGGTGGATCCAATTTCCGCGTTGCGTCTTAAAGAAGTTCAGAAAGTCTTTGATCCAGTAGATGTAAGCTGTTTCGGTGCTTTTCGCCATATGGCGAACTTGAATTGCATCGCGTACTTGGTCAAGAAGCTTGGGTGTTGGTTTGGACATTGCGGCACCTTCAGAAACAGATACTGTACGGGTGAACACTTATCTGAATATAGCGACGTCGCAATTACATGAAAGCGTTTTCTGGGTTTCTTGACTTTATTGGGGAAAATGGGATAAACTTGATCATCACCGCTTGTTTACTGCGACGTCTTATTAATCATTTATTGTTGACCTCTTATTAATAATTGTTATGACAAGTTCCCTCGGGGCCCTGGCGGGCCGATGCCGATAAGCCAACTGACGAATACATAACGTTCTCCGCTTCTGGGAATTCCCGAGGGGAAACAAAAGTTTTCGCAGTTAAGTAATTAAAGTGTGGATTTCCTCTCTGACATACTACGCAGCGGAGAAGCGAGATTTATGCCGTATGCGAAACGGGCTTCGACCGCGATTGACACCAAGGGATCCCGGAACGCACTATTTAACGCAACGGATTCATAACAAACCGTTGCACACGGAGCCGCGGGCCGCGCGGCTTCTGAAATCAATGTCGTTCGCCGCGGCCCGGTGAACGGTGACGTTATCCGATTGGGTGCTGGGAGGTATTAATGTCTGTTTTTCTTGAGACAGGAACTGGAGACGTTGGTCCGGAAAATAGACGGCGGGTTTGGTTTGCTGCATTCACGGCATTTGTTTCCTTTTTCGCGATCGTTTGGTTC
>JAAEPL010000020.1 GCA_024232675.1 Planctomycetaceae bacterium | reverse complement strand
CATTAACCAACGAACCTGCAAGTCTGAGAGATTGCTATAACCGTAATACTCCTTGGTGACTTGATTCCATGTTTGCGATTCTTGCCCAGGGATTTCTCGTTCCATACCTTCGCCCACATAGTTTACGAAATGGCGATGTCCGCGTTGCATGATGAGGTATTTGGCGAGGGAATAACCTTGGGCATAAAGCGGTAGGATATCTCGTGGATACTGTTTCATGGCGAACATGTGGTTGAAGGGGATGCCTCGGTTGGTTGTCAAGAACTGCATTAACATGCGGTGATTTTTTTCTTTCTCAACGCTGTGCTCCACCGTTGTGCAAGCACCTTCATCAGCCCAGCGAGGCAGGGGGCGTCCATAGTGGGTCGCAAAAATAGTGTGCGTGATTTCGTGAGGCAGAACAGAGTCCAGAATACGTTCTGGTGACCCGTAGATTTTCATTCGCCAATCAAATGGTTGAGATCGACCGTCAGGGCCTGGCTGAAAAGCAAAACTGGTTTCGCCACCAGCATGGGGTTGGATTTCAACTTTGATCGGGCAAGGTTGTGGCCATTGAGGTAAAGGTTGGCCCAGCCAACGTACTGCGAGGTCTTTGCGGTATTGTTCGGCCAAGTCACCGACTTGTTTGGCTAATGCTGGTTGAGGCGCCGTGACGACGAAGTTGGTCGTTCGGTACTGAGCGGAACATCGATGCGCCGAATGGAAAATTAGAATCAGAATGGCAAATGCAATAATGCGCGGCGCGATACGTGTCCTCATGCTTTTGATTCCTTCCTTGGATTGAAAGCATTATTTGGATTGAGTTGGCGGTCGTTATGACTTTGCAAACTCAGTGCCAGTTCGTGTCGGGGTCGACGTTTTTTTAAGACGTCGTGCGGTTTACGAAGGAAACGACAAACTTCCTGCTCGTCTTCTCATTCGACAGTAGGTGGCCTCAGGCCCGATCTTGTAACTTTTGCAAAGACTATTGAAAACGTACCAATTGCAGAAGATCGATTTTCACACTCTTGTGACAAGTTGAATTCTGACACCACGATTGCTAGCGTTGTCATGGAAATGACCGAGCCCTTTACCCAGCGAAATAGTGATGTTTTCACAACCGAAGCGGCTGGATCGTTGCGGGGTCGAAGGTGAACGATCTCTGGTTTGTTCCAATGGTTGGGCGTGCCGCGGAACTGTGGGGTTTTCAAGCGGGCGTTTTTGGTCGCCAGATATGTTAGACTTAGCGAGTTAATTGGTGACTGTATCTTCGGAATTTCAATGAACTCATCCTCCTCTGCTCGGCCACAAAAAAAATGGCTGACGCGAAAGCGAATTATCTGCTTTCTGCTCATTATCGCCGCAACGGTTTACTCGCTGTTGCAACCCCAACTAGAGGAGTGGACGGGCCTCGATCTACCTGATTTTACCCAGCGCGAAGTGGCCACATCCGATGCGCCTAAGCCACCAGCCGTCTCTGGCGACATTCTCAGCGATAAAACGACATTTCAACTGACGACCGTCGATCGCACGACCGATCGTTCGCCGGCCGGGCTGCTCTACAATACCTCGGGCCGCGAACCTCGGGTCGATCACGTCATGCGGCATGCTCAAGATGATCCCAAGCGAGATCACGCCCACGGCGTCTTTGACGGGAATACCGAGGCCGAAGTGTTGGCGGTGCTGGATAACGCTTATCAGTTGATCCAAAGCCAATCGAATGCGGTTCAGCGGGAAGCGGCGGATGGGGATGGCCGCATTGCTTACACCATCGACATGCCCTCGCGGATCGGTTACGTCGGGGGAAGAGCCGGCGCCAAACAGAATAATCCAGCAACTAAGCGGCTCAAATTGGTGCTTGCAGGCAAACACGTGATCACCGCTTATCCCACGTGGCCCCAACGCTGAAACGCACCCGTTCGGATAACGGGACTTTCGTTACCTGTAAGCGGCTGCTGATCGTCTTTAGTGGTCAGATCTTTCTGTTGTCGAAAACTCTGCCGAATTCGTTTTGGAAAAACGGTCAAGTTTTCATTCGCATGAGCCCCGGGGCATCTTTGTTTTGGGAAATGCGTAGAGAGTAATGCTCGTTTTACGTAAACTTGTAACAGTAACGAAGTCAAAACAAGTCCGAATGGGGGAGCGTAATGCTCGATTCAAATTCGCCCGCAGCGCAGTCGAAGAAATGGAATGTTCGCAAGGTTAGGCAGCGAAACGAGCGGAAAAGCACGCTGGAGTTTGAGAAGTGTGAAGCGCGAAATCTGTTGTCCGCGTCAACGCAAATTGACCTCGGAGGCTTCTTGGAGCAAGCCCAGGAACAATACTTGCTCGGCCATCTGAATAAAGCCAGTGAAACGGCTTATCTGCAAAAGGGTGCCAGCGACTTGGAGTTGATCCGAGTTGAAAATGGGGACGCGTTGACGACCTCGGTTTTTCAACAGACCATGGATGGCTTACCCGTGCACGGTAGTTTTGTCTCGATATCTCACGATATTGGCGGCTACGTCGTCGACGTTAACGATGGCGGAACCCGCTTTGTGGCGACCCAAGACTCTCTTAAGCCACAGTTGACTTCCTCGGAGGCACTGAGCTTAGCGAATGAGGATTTTAGCCGCGAAAGTTTATCCGCAAACGCTTCGTTGGTATGGTTCCAAAAAGGCGATCGCGCGGAATTAGCTTGGCGCGTCGACACGGTCGTATCCGAGGCGAACACGCTTGGGCTGGATTTAGAGTTCATGACGGTCGTGGACGCCAACTCTGGTGACCTCTTGTCGCAAGTGCAGTCGCCCTCGCTGGTCAATGATTTGTTGTATCAGGGGCAAAATGGCATTTATCCTCGCATCACAATCAACGACGCTATCGGTGCGGCAGGTTCAAAAGATTACGCCGCACCGTTCGATGCCGTGGTTGCTGTTTCGGTCGGTTGCACCGGCACGTTGGTGGCCGAAAACGTAGTGATTTCGGCGAGACACTGTGGAATCGGCGCGGGCGACCAGATTCTTTTCGGTGATAATTCGAATTCACCAGACGCGGTATTCACCGTTCAGTCATCGTCGCTGCCAGACGGCGGTGGGTCGCTGTTGGATGGCGGCGACGTGTCCATTCTTACATTGACTAGCAATGTGCCGTCGAGTGTAGCCGAACCCATGCGGTTCATTGACGCCACGAACGATCTTGAGGGCATGACTTCCGCGCTGATGGGGTACGGTTTTAACGGGTTGGGAAGCACCGGACATGGATTTTCCTCGGATGGCATTCGCTGGGGTGGTGAGAACGTCATTGATGCGTACGGTTCACCTGCTGGCTCATCAGGCGCTAACATTATTTCCACAGATTTTGATGATGGCAGTAATGGTAGTAACACCATCGGTTCCAGCAGTTCGGTGCCGCTGGAGTACGAAGCAACGACGGCCCCGGGGGATAGTGGTGGGCCAGTGTTGGTGCAACAGGATGGTCAATGGCTGATTGCCGGCGTCTTGTCCGGTGGCACCACGTCGACCAGTGTTTACGGTGACATTTCCTGGTGGACGGGGACCGCAGTTTTTCGAGCGGAGATCGAGGCGGCTGGTGGTGTGTTTGGTACTTCCGGTTTAGGCCAAGTGGGCTTTGACAAAGCGTCCTATTTGTTGGGTGACACGGCAGTAATTACCGTCACGGATACGAATGGCGTTGATCCGCTGGAAGTCACCATCACCTCGGATTCAGGAGATTCGGAAACGCTTGTGCTGAGCGATGGGGGCGGTGGGACCTACACCAACTCCATCGTTACCGAAGGTGGTGCTGTAAACGTGGGTGATGGTGTTCTGCAAACAGCATCGCTCGATCAGATCACGGTTTCCTACGTCGATCCAGATGATGGCAACGGCGGTTCAGAAACTGTACAGGATAGCGCACTGGTCATCGAACCTAGTGAAGGCGTGTTGATCGGAATCGATTTTGCCGAAGCAGGTAATCCCGCACCCGCTAACTGGACCTCGGTCACCGGTGGAGGAAACTCCACTGTGAATGATCTATCCGATGAAGAGGGAAATGCGACGGTTGTTGATTTGGCGATTGCTGAGTTAGCAGATGGCAGCTGGGATGATTACGCAGTGACACCGGGTGCCGCTACGATCCCGCAAAACGCAAATGCATTAACTAACGTCGACGGTCAAATCTACACAGGTTCGGATGCCCTGAGATTGACGCTTCAGGATTTGAGCCCGAACGCTCAATACGAAGTGTTTGTGATGGCGGCAGAAGGATTTTATGCTTCGATCCAACAGGTGGTAACGATTAGTGGTGCAGGTGCCCCGACGGTATTCACCCAAGATTTTTCGATCGATACACTTTTCATCAATGATCAAATTGGCGACAGCACGCGAACTCTCGATGAGTACGCCACGGTGATCGAAGCGACTGCGGGCGGCGAGATCGTGATCGATATCACGCCAGATGCCGGCACTTCAGATGTGGTCTTAGCTGGTTTGGCAATTCGCGAAATACCTGTTGTTGATGTCATTGATCCATTGGGTAAGAAATTTTTGGATGGCCTCCCGACCGGTGGTCTGATCACGGACGCCCAATCCAGTGATGATACTTATTACAGTCTTGGTCCTTCTCCCACCTCCAACCCACTGAAGCAAAAAATCGATCTGATTCTGGTCAGTGAATACAGTGGCAGTTTGAATAATTTCGAGTTCCTGGTGGAAGCCAATATGACGGGCGGGTCTGAAGGGGATGTGGTGCAAACGTTACGTTTGTGGAACCATGAAATCAGAAACTGGGAAATTGTCGATACACGGGATGCCACCAACGCTGATTCCGTCGTCACGATCGCTGGGACAGGTGACCTGTCAAGATTTGTGAAATCGGGAACGGGTGAGATCATCAGCAAGGTTTCATGGCTGAGTCCCGAATTTTCCGGCACACCTTACTTCTGGAATGTCAACGTGGACCAATTTGGTTGGCTCATTTCCTAAGCTTGGCAACGCAGCAATCAATCGAGCCTCTTCCCCTGATGGGGAGAGGCTTTTTTTCTGCCCCATGGGTAACCGGTAATTCCGGGCCCCTGTTATTCCCGGCCCATTGTTGTTCTGGGCCCATGGGTAGCACGGAGCGATTGTGACCATGTTTGCGCTTTGGCAAATGCGTCGATCGTTTATTCGGATGACTTCCCAGCAGGGCTAGCTGGCCGGCTGAGATAGCATCTTTAAGCTGGGCGTTCGCTGGCTTTTCGGACGGTTGAGATGGCATCGCAAATGCGTTGCACATTCTCATGAGTTACGCCGGCCACGTTGATGCGTCCGGAACGCAACATATAAATCGCAAACTCATCTCTTAAACGATCCGTTTCCTGTGGCTGGAGTCCGGTAAAGCTGAACATTCCATTTTGTTGCAGGAGAAAATCAAAGTGGTCGTTACCTAGCGTCGCATTCAAGCGAGCGACTAATAGTTGCCGCATTTCATGGATACGATTTCTTACCGTTTGCAATTCGCATTCCCAGTTTTGGCGAAGGGTGGAATCCCCCAAGATGGCCGCGACAATGCTGGCCCCATGTTTGGGTGGGTTGGAGTAAATCGCACGAATCAAGGACTTCAGGTACTGGCCGAGTCGTTCGGCTTCTTCGGTCGTCTGGCAAACTCCGGTGATCGCGCCCACCCTTTCGCCATACAACCCGAAATTCTTGGAATTGGAACTGCAGATGAGGAATTCACCACCTAAATCTGCCATGCGTCGCAAGGGAAACACGTCGCTGTCCAGATCGTCGCGAAAGCCTTGGTAAGCACAATCGAAAATGGGCAGGAGATTGCGTTCTCTCAAAAATCCAAAAATGATCTCCCACTGGTCAATTTCGAGGTCAAAACCTGATGGGTTGTGGCAACAGGTGTGAAACAAAAAAGCATCCCCCTCGTTTGATTCGAGCAGCGCCTCCACTAAAGATTCGAAATCAACCTCTGTTCTCGTAGCTTTATCAAGATAGTCATAGTGACGGATTTCGACGTTAGCCTGCGAGAAGATATTCATGTGGTTGGACCACGAAGGCAGGCCAATCCAAAGTTTTCGCTCAGGCCTCAGTTTATCCAAGTATTCCGCAGCAATGCGCAAGGCCCCGGTGCCGCCTGGTGTTTGGATCGTCGTCGACCGACGCTCGCGTATCGTGGAGGATGCGTCGCCCAACAAAAGCCCTGCTGTTAGCTCGTTAAAAGCTTCCAGTCCCCCGATGCCTAAATAATTTTTGCTGTCTTCCGATTCCAGTAGGTGTTGTTCTGCCTCTTTGACGCAGCTCATCACCGGGGTCAGCCCCTTCTCATTTTTGTAGGCACCAACCGTAAGATTGATTTTGTTCGGGTTGGAATCTTCGCGAAACCGGGCGACCAGGCTGAAGATGGGATCTGGGGGAACGACGGGGACGGATTCAAACATTAATCGGCTCTTGCTCAAAGTTTGAGATACACTTGACGTTGAACGGCATGCAAAGCAAGATTTCAATTTAACCGTTCAACCGGTCAACTTCGAGGTCCCGTCATTCCTAAGGGGAAAATCGCGGGGAATCGTAAAACGGCCAGTTTTTAATCAATCGCGATCCAAGTAGAAAAAAATTCATGTCAGAACGCGTCGGGCTTTGGTTAATAGGTGCTCGCGGTGGCGTGGCAACGGTCGCATCCATCGGTTTGTTGTCTCTACAACAAAAACGGGTGAACGAAAGTGGTTTAGTCACGGCCTTGCCGCTTTTTGCGGAAGCAGATCTCGTCGATTGGTCACAAATCGTGATCGGTGGCCATGAAATTCGTGATACCACGCTGGTCGAACAGGCCGTTAATTTTCAGCAGACAAGCCGAGCTTTTGCTCCGAATTTGGTCGAGGAGATCAAAGAGGACTTAGCGGAAATTGATCAGCGAGTTGTGCCCGGAATTCTGCATCGCTGTGGGGTAACCATTGATCAACTGGCAGAGTCCAAGATTCAGTCAGATCATCGCACAGTGGACGAAAAGTTGGGGCAAATCAAACAGGATCTGTTGAATTTCAAACAGGAGAACGAACTCGCGAGAGTGGTCGTAATTAACGTGTCATCCACGGAACCGCCCGCTGACGCCAGTCAATTGCCAGATACTTGGGAAGCTGCTGCCTCGCGACTTGAGGAGTTCCCTATCAGTTCGTTGTACTCGATTGCAGCTCTGCAGACGGGTTGCGGCTACGTTAATTTTACGCCCTCGTTGGGAAGTAATGCGCCCGCCATTTGCCAGTTGGCAGAGCAGCAGGGATTGCCGCATTCTGGCAGCGATGGCAAGACCGGTGAGACTCTCATTAAAAGTGCTTTGGCGCCTGCTTTCGCTATGCGGAATTTGGAGGTGCTAAGCTGGGTCGGTCACAATATTTTTGGCAATATGGATGGTTTGGTTCTGGATAATCCAGAAAATAAAAAGACCAAGGTAGATAGTAAGGATCGATTGCTGGGTGAGATTTTGGGATACGACCCGCAGACACACATCAGTATCGAATACATCAAAAGTTTGGGGGATTGGAAAACAGCTTGGGATCACATTCATTTCCAAGGTTTTCTCGGGACGCCGATGGTGATGCAGTTCACATGGCAAGGGTGTGATTCCATTTTAGCTTCCCCGCTGGTTTTGGACCTGATGCGGTTAACGGAACGGGCCATGCGAGCGAAGCAGGCGGGGGTAATGTCCAGTTTGGCCTGTTTCTTTAAGTCTCCTATGGCAGTTCAGGAAAATAATTTTGTGCATCAATTCTCCATGCTGGAGCGTTGGGTCAAAGATATTTCTGTTTGAAAGACGGATGGCTCACGTTTTATTGACCCGTGGATTGCGTAAACGTTACCATGGACACAGCATGGGTGCTTATCGCACTGCCTGGAGTTCAAAATTCACAAGAGAGATGTGCTCTCAAATATTTCCACCGAGGTTGCCATGAATCGTTATTGCTTAGCGCTGCTCACGACAATGTTATGTGTTGCCCCCTGCCATGCTCAACAAGAAGAGGAAGGGGCGGAGGTGGGCTTCGAGCGAAGCTCGGTGATTATCGCTACCGATGATGGTGGCCCAATGCCAGAGATCGAGTTCATGTCTTTAGATGCGAGCGGCCCCGGCAACTTCGTGATGGGTAGCACAACAAACATGCCAGCTCCCAGTGTTTTTTCGTTAGCGCAAAATAGGGGAGTGCAAAAAGAAATCGAATTGGTGGAAGAGCAACTGGATCAATTGCAGGCTATCAATAAGGAATTTTCAACGCGGATTCAGGAGCAAATGGAGTTGATCCAAGGCAGCAAAGGAAATTTTGATATCGGAAACGCAAAGAAATTTGCCGAGCTGATCAAGAGCCTTAGCGACGAAAAAGACGCCAGGATGGAAGAAGTCTTTTTGCCTCATCAACTGGAGCGTCTCAAGCAGATCTCTCGGCAAACTCATATGAAAAATCGCGGCGACCAAGTAATCTTTTCCAATCAAGAAGTGATTGACGCACTCGGCCTGAGTGAAGAACAGCAGCAAAAGCTCAAGGAAAAAGCGAAGGAGCTTAAAAAGGAGATGGAAGAAGAGGTGAGGGAACTCAAAGTGAAGGCTCGCGACGAGTTGTTAGGCGAGTTGACCCGGAAACAACGGGAGAAACTCAAGTCGATGCTCGGAAACGATTTTGAGGTCAAGCCGACCACACTGGGTGAACGCGCTAGGATGATGAGAAAGTCGGGTAGCGATCGGTAAAAAATGACCGAGGTTTATTCCGCAGGAGGGCGAGCCCAAGCGTTTCTATTCTTCGGGGATAGCAATTCCGCGAAGGTATTCCGCGAGTCGAGCTTGAAGGTCGACCAATTGATGCCATTGATTGACGTCCAATTCTACCTTGGCCGCTCGCGAGTGCGATTCCACCGAAGTGAGCAGGCGTCTTAATTGAAGGTGTACAAACTCTAGCAATTCACTTAATTGTGCTGCCTGTCCTGGAGAGAGTCTTGAAGGGAGGCGAGGCGGTTCCATGTCCAACAGACGCAGCTGAGCATCTGTCTGACTAATCATGTACTCCCAGTCTCCCGAGTCATCGTTGCTTTCCAGTTCCTCTGGAGGAGGAGCCTGCCCCATTCGTTTGAGCCGCTCGTTAATTTCTGTCCGCGAACCAAAAACTAACAGACTTCGCCCAACGGAGATCATGTCGCCGTGTCGGAGGATTCTTAGCTGAGATTCTTCGCCGTTGACCTTGGTGCCGTTGGTGCTCGCTAGGTCGGTCAGCACCAGGTCGTCGTGGTCCTTTTGGATTTTTACGTGGAAACGGCTCACACGCTCATCATTCAGCTGGATCGAATTGCCTTCCTCCCGGCCGATCGTGATCGGCGGTTGGAATTCTGTGAAGACGCTACCTCGGTCGGCTCCATCAACAATTCGTAGGGTGATCCGTTCCATAAAAGCTAAGGTCAGGGAATGGGGGGATGGGTAGGTGTTTTGCTAACGTACGCAGGTAAGACTGAATGCCAACGTTGCACCGGCACGCGTTCTTATGAAGTAACCCTACATTTTACGAGAATATTAACCGTTTAATAGTATCAAATGGCCATGATGATCGCCAAATCTCGTTTTTCCGGAGATTATCGCGATTCCGTGGTCTTTTCGTATCAATCGAGCGACTCTGGACTGATTGGGTCGATCCCCAAATGAAGTGAGATCGTGTGATGAGGCATCCATTGTTCCGAATTACCCAAAATGGTCGGGTTAGGTAACTTCCATTTCGGCTCGCAGTTCGGCAAGTAACCTCTCAGCCGGTTGGTAATTGACACAGTTCTGAAGTGCCAAAACGAGGGTCTCTTCGGCATGGATCTGATCCCCTCGGGCGAGTAGCCCCCGTGCCACGTTGTAGAGAACGCCCGCGCTGAAAGGGTGCTTCTCCACAATGATCGAATAATGCTCCAAGGCTTTTTCAACCTCTCCACGTTTCAACAGGCGATTGCCTTTGTCCAGTCCTTGGAAAGGCCCTTTTTTGATCGCGTCACGGTAAACGCGCGATAATTGGGTGAGAGCCAGCGGCATCCCCAGTACGCCCGGAAGATTTCCCATCGTCATTTTCCAAGCTTCCGGACGCATGCAATCATTGCAGCAGAGAATGACGCGGTGGTTCACTTGAGCGTGAAACCAAACGAACCAAAAATAGCCGATGGTAAACCGCCGCGGGCGGCTATACATGTGGCACTTCGGGCAGATGCGGTAGTCCTTTTCCGTCTGCCCAATACCATCTACCGCAACGGTTGTGTGAATTGAATCACAGAAGCGACAATACACTTGAGGTGACCAAGGATAGGAGTCCAGCGTGAGAGTTTTCGCTTGGCAAAACGGGCATACGCTGTCTCGGCACTGGTGCCCGAGGCCTCGTTCGGCGGCTTCCGCGAGTTGTTGTTCAAATACTCTTCGGCTGTATCCGTAGTGAATGGCATCGACGATGGTCCGCAATTCTCGATCGACGATCATGGAAGCAACTTGGGGCTGCCCCTGAGAATCCTGCCAGCCAAGGTGCAGTTCGTTGCCGCTGGTACGCACGAAACGAATTTCTCGATCCGGAATTTCTAAACTACCAAGCGAAAGGTGAGTGCCTTGGTGGGTTCCGATTTCGAGTTCTTGGTGGACTAGCACTTGGTTGAGGTGCAGGTCGCGATAGGCAAATTTGACCAGTTGGTTTGTCTGCACCCGTTTGGCCTGCGTTGGAGAATCACCTCGGCGATAACCGGGGCTTCATCTTTCAAAAGGAATCAGAGAAGTTGGCCCGCTAGGACTTGAACCTAGAACAATGGAACCAGAATCCATCGTGTTGCCAATTACACCACGGGCCAGTGATTAGGGAGAGGGCGATGCTGGATGCCCGCTTCCTAAGGCACGAATATAATATCGAAAAACTGACGTCCGTCCAGTTTAATACAGTCGGATTTTGCGAACGGCTGCGGGCTTCCTCGCAATAATGGATTCGCGAGGCGAATTGGCCTACGTTTTCGCAATGCAGCCTTGCGATATGACCTCGTGAGGAGGATGAGCAGAGAATAAATGCCATCTATCTTCAGGTAAGTACAGTGACAGTCGGTCTCCCGCTTGGCAAGCCGCATGACCTGGCAACCGCGCAGTGCAGTTTTGTTCGTCGAGCTGGAAATACACAAGACTTTCGTCACCCAATCGTTCTACTAAATCGATATCGACGATACCGATTCGAGGGTGCGAAGCGTCAAGAGTGAGGTGTTCAGGGCGAAACCCCAGCAAACCCTGCGAAGGTAGTTTGGCTTGATTCGCCGTTGTCTTGAGGGGGTAAGTGGTGACCGATCGGTGGGACTGGAATTGCTGACCGTTTTCCAGGATTTTGCCGGGTAAAATGTTCATAGCAGGGCTGCCAATGAAGCTGGCAACAAAGCGATTGGCTGGCGCTTCGTACAGTTTCATAGGGGTTGCTACCTGTTGGATTTTCCCTTCGTTCATCACCACGATGCGTTGACCAAGGGTCATCGCTTCAACTTGATCGTGGGTCACGTAGAGAGTGGTGGTCTGAAGTTGTTGGTGTATTTGTGCCAGCTCTTTTCGCATTTGCAGGCGAAGTTTGGCATCCAGATTTGAGAGTGGTTCATCGAAAAGGTAGGCCGCTGGTTTGCGTACGATGGCTCGACCGACCGCTACCCGTTGCCGTTGCCCGCCCGATAGTTCACGGGGTCGGCGATCGAGGAGCGATTCGATCGAAAGAATGGCGGCAGCCTCATTTACCCGTTGTTGGATTTCGGCTTTGGCAACGTTTCGCATTTTTAATCCAAACGACATGTTCTGCCGAACTGTCATGTGGGGGTAGAGCGCGTAGTTTTGGAATACCATGGCAATGTCACGTTTGCCCGGCTCCATTTCATTGACCCGTTTCCCACCAATGAAGATTTCGCCCTCGCTGGCTTCCTCTAATCCGGCAACCATGCGCAGCGTGGTGGACTTGCCGCAACCGGAGGGTCCCACGAGGACCACGAACTCGCCATCCGCAATTTCCAGATTAACGTTTTGCACCGCCTCCACACCATTCTCGAATCGTTTCACGAGATCCTTGATTCGTATGGAGGCCATGGCAGATTAACGATCGGAGGCAGTGTTAAATGGGGGCAAGCAAGGCTTTGCATAAGCGTTGACGCCGAGCGTGACTATTGAGATGCGAGGCCTTCCTGAATGGCAGCCACGCATTCGTCGATACTAACGCGAGATTGCTTGAGGGAATCGCGGTCACGGATGGTGACCGTTTGGTCGTCCAGCGATTGGCCATCTACGGTGATGCAATACGGAGTTCCTGCCTCATCCTGTCGGCGATAGCGTCGCCCCACAGCGCCTTTGTCATCATAAAATACGTTGAAGTGCTTCTTGAGATCCAGGTAGATTTTTTTTGCGACTTCCGGCATGCCATCTTTTTTAACCAGTGGGAAGATTGCTGCTTTGATAGGGGCCAGACGAGGGTGCAGTCGCATGACCGTGCGTGTTTGCATTTTTCCTTTCTCATCCGGTGCTTGATCCTCGCAATACGCCTCGCAGAGAAAAGCCAAAGCGGCGCGATCGGCACCTGCGGATGGCTCGATAACGTGAGGCACAAATTTTTCATTAGTCAGATCATCCCGATAGGACAGGTCTTTTCCGCTGCCGCGATGTTTGGGTTTCCCGTCTTCCCCCAGTTCCAATTCCAGCTCTTTGGTGAGTTTGCCCTCCATGTGGCTTCTAAGGTCGAAATCGCCGCGATGGGAAACTCCTTCCAGTTCACCGTACTCTCCGGTTGGCAGGAATGGGAATGCGTACTCAATATCTGCTGTGCCGATGGAGTAGTGAGCAAGTTCACTGGCCGCGTGTTCGCGTAGGATCAAGCGATCGGCCGAAAGCCCCAGATCCTGATACCACTGCATCCGACGATCTCGCCAAAATCGATACCAGTCTCCCGAGGCATCGGGGTGGCAGAAAAATTCGATTTCCATTTGCTCAAATTCTCGTGAGCGAAACGTGAAATTTCGGGGGGTAATTTCATTGCGAAAACTCTTGCCTGTCTGGGCAATCCCCAGGGGCAAGCGGAAACGCGTGCTGTCGATGACGTTCTTGAAATTAACAAAAATGCCTTGGGCGGTTTCGGGCCGTAGGAAAGCCGCGTCATTTTCACCACCCAAAGCGCCGATGGTGGTTTTGAACATGAGGTTGAATTCGCGTGGCTCTGTCAGCGTATCCAGTGTTTTAGCGTCCGGAGCTAAAACGGATTCGTGATGTTCGGCGTCGAGATCGACTAATGCAATAACGTCTCCGTCCCATTCCATTTGCTCTTTGTTCTTGGCACGCAACTTAAAGAACTTCATGGCTTGGCGTTCCAATTGCTCCAATTCCTGTTCGCTAGTTTGAGTGGTCGCAAAAATTCTTTTACCTTTCGCTTGTACCCAACGTCCAACAATTTGGTCGTGCCGATAGCGTTTTTTGGATTCCCGGCAATCGACCATGAAGTCGTGGAAAAGATCGTAGTGCCCCGAGCACTTCCAGACCTGAGGATGCATGATGATGGTTGAGTCGATACCCGTCATGGAATAGATCGCGGGCGCACCGGGAAGTACCTCCATATCGTTATGGGAGGTGACCATGTCGTGCCACCATGCGTCTTTGATGTTGCGTTTGAGTTCTACGCCAAGGGGGCCGTAATCCCAAAACCCGTTGCAGCCGCCATAAATTTCGCTGTTTTGAAACATGTAGCCGCGACGTTTGCAAAGGGAAACAATCTGTTCCATGTTCCGTGTCGGGGCAGGGCGTTGGTTGGGGGTGACATCCAGACTCATGAGGGGGCTCGTTGGGAATGTAACGGGTCGGAGACTCTGTAACGGGTGACGATCAAGGTGCTGGGTTTTCGCAGACTGGTGGCAAGGATTTCCAGCTTCCGTTCACTCGGCTTGGGCTTTGGCAACTGCGACCTGACATGCCGCAAGCGGACGGTGGATGCAGTTTAACGAGGGCCGCCGTTGAGGTCCACGTCGGTACCAATCAATCCTGTGCGAGGATCAAAAATGGGAAGTATTGAGAAACGATCGATCGCGGCGGCAAACTCAATATCGGGTGCTAGGTTCAATTTGACGAGGTTTTTACCACCTTGGGTGTGACAAAGGGTCTCGCACAGTGACACGCCGAGGTCCCTTTGCCGGGTAGCCGTCCGCCACATTTCACGTGCCGCAAAAGCGGCGGGGTTCATCTGGACCTTCTTTTTTTGCGTAAACCACTCGCAAATCGCGCCGCCGAAGAGATTATCTTCTAACGTAGGATCACCATCGGTTCCCGCACAAATAATAGAAATTGGTAATTGTAATTGCTCAAGCCGGCGGCACACGGCAGTCAGGTTGATGAAACTGCCAATTAAAATCACATCGGAAGTGCGGCTGGCTTCGATCGCTTTTGTTCCGTTCGTGGTCGTGAAGCAAATCTGGCGACCTGCGACGATTTGGGGCTGATAGGATTCGGGTGAATTGGATAGATCAAATCCGCTGATCATTAAACCTTGCCGTTCGCCACCCAAAAGTGAGTTTGAATTTTCGGCTGCAGAATGCCGCGTCGTTTCGATATCAATGCAAGGCTTAAGGGAGGCAGCGCCGTTCTCGAGTGCGGTGATGATGGTTGTACCAGCTCGAAGAACGTCGACGGCGACTGTGGCTTTCCCTGCCAAGCGACGCGGAGCATCCGCAGGTAAAGAAAACAATTCAATCGAGTGTGTCACGAATTTTCTTTCTTGAATCAAAACGGAAATGGATACTCGCCCGGACTGGCAGCTTGTTTCCGGGGTTAGCCCGTGAATGCGATTGGTTTGCGGTGAAGTCCATCCATATAACGGCCGCCGCTAGCCAGCTCAGGCGGTTCTCGGGCAACGAGAGAATCTCTTTCCGAGTACGGTACCGGAAACGTCTGAGGACGACAATTCGCGTAACGGCTTGGGATAATATTCCCGGGTGAGAAAAGAAGCCTTATCCCGGATCAGTTCAGGTAAAGCTGCAGCTGTGGTTAACGCTGACACAACGAAAAAGCCGCATAATTACGAGTTTTTATCATCGGAACCGGAGTCTGACCTACGGTTATTTACTTTGGGTGAAGGCGGTTATACTCAATACTTCTGTTTCACGAACTCCAGCCACGGCTCAACTCCGGTGAACCTCACAACTCCATCTGCTGCCACTTCTGCCCCAGACGACTCGCAGCAAGTCGATAAATCATCCGAACGCGTCAAGCAGATGTTCGGGGAGATCGCGCCTCAGTACGACCGCATGAACCACCTGCTGTCGATGAACGTCGATCGGTGGTGGCGAAGGATTACAGTCCGCCAGATGGCTCCCAAACCAGGCGACCGGATTCTAGACGTGTGCACTGGGACCGGTGATTTGGCCCTGGCTTTTCACCGGCACCTCTCCGGGGACTGCGAGGTCATTGGGACTGATTTTTGCGAAGAGATGCTTGACTATGCTCGCAAGAAGCCTGTCGCGTCAGGAAAGGTCACGTTCTCGCAGGCGGATGCTCAGCGGCTTCCTTTTGACGACAACTCATTCGACATTGTGACCGTGGCGTTCGGTTTGCGAAACGTAGAAGACACCGATCTCGGTCTGCGGGAACTTGTAAGAGTTTGCCGGCCGGGAGGCAAGATTGGCATTCTTGAATTCACAACTCCACGACGTTGGCCGATCCGTCCTGCTTACAGCTGGTACTTCCGCAATGTGCTGCCGATTATCGGGCAGCGTTTGGCGAAAAATAATATGTCAGCGTATGACTATCTGCCGCAGAGTGTCGGTGAGTTTCCCTCCTATGAAGCACTCACCGACAGGATGCAGCAAGCAGGAATGGCTACGGCCGAATTCCGTCCGCTGACTTTTGGCATCGCAACCCTCTATACAGGCAGCAAATGAGCCACCCTATTGTTGTTGCGTTTACCGGGGGCAGTGGCCCTGGCTATGGTCGCCGTCTGGTGGAGGTTCTGCTGGAACTCCAGCAACCCGTGCATTTAACCATCAGTCCCGCGGCGACAAAAGTTATTGAGCACGAGCTTGACATCAGTATTGATCTAAAGAGCTTTACGCCGGAACTGTTTTGGCCCGATAAGCAGGCGTTGTTTTCAAACTTGCACTACTATCACTACCAAGACTTCATGACCCCAATGGCGAGCGGGTCGTTTTTGACACGGGGCATGGTGATTTGTCCATGCAGTGGAGCGACTCTCAGCGCGGCGGCCAACGGTAACAGCCGGAATTTGATCGAGCGGGCAGCCGAGGTGCACCTAAAAGAATCACGCAAGTTAATTTTGGTGCAACGAGAAACGCCTTTGTCGTTGCCCACAATCGAAAATATGCGAAAGGCGAAACTGGCGGGTGCTGTAATTCTGCCAGCCATGCCAGCTTGGTACCACGGTGACCAGTCAGTGACTGGGCTGATAGATTTTGTAGTCGCGAGAATATTGGATCAACTCAATATCGAACACCACTTGATCAAACGCTGGGGGGAAGGAATCGAGAACGGGGATTAAGTTCAAAGTATGGAAGGACTGGTCAAGCCAGTCGCTAAACCATCGCGGCATTGAACTGTTGTATTACCTTTCCTAGTTTTCGACCTGCTGCGATGTTTAATAAATTGCGACAGCTTCTCGAGATGATTCGTTTCTCGCACACGATATTTGCGTTGCCATTTGCTTTGTTGGCCGCTGTCATCGCTTGGACGACGCCCTTGGCGAATGGTTATTACGTCTCTTTTCGCTGGCAAGATTTATTGGGCATTCTTCTTTGCATGGTGACCGCCCGCAGTGCGGCCATGGCGTTCAATCGACTGGTTGATAGGAAAATTGATGCCGGCAATCCTCGAACGAAATCACGGCACATACCGGCCGGGCTACTTTCGGTTTCCAGCGTAGCTCTGTTCACGATCGTTTGCAGTGTTGGCTTTGTACTTGGCACGCTATTGTTCGTGCCCAACTGGCTGCCGTTTTATCTGGCAATCCCGGTCTTGCTGGTGCTTTTGTTCTACAGCTATACGAAGCGTATTACTTCCCTGGCTCATTATTGGTTGGGGTTTTCGTTAATGCTGGCACCGATCGCCGTGTGGATAGCACTTCGCGGTGAAATCGTAATCAGTGATCCGTGGGATTTGACTCCGGCAGTCATGCTGGGATTGTCCGTCTTTTTTTGGGTGGCCGGGTTCGACATTATCTATGCCTGCCAGGATTACGAATTTGATTGTGAGAGCGAACTGAAGAGCGTACCAACGCGGTTTGGAATTCGTGGTGCCTTGCGAATTGCCGCAATAAGTCACTTGGTGATGCTGGTGGTCTT
>JAAEPL010000019.1 GCA_024232675.1 Planctomycetaceae bacterium | reverse complement strand
GCGAACCGCTAAATCAGGTAGGTTGGGATCTCCGTAAAACGAATTACGATCGGGAGGCCGTCGAAAAAAGAGAGGCTTCGATCTTGCCCCCCCCTGCCCTTTCAAGGTGCCCAACAATGCTTCGCCATCCAAGGTGACATTTGGTGGAGGTTGGGTGCCCGTTAATTCCAACAGCGTAGGGACCAGATCCATAGCGGAGAAAAACGAGTCACGGTCCACAAAGGCCACGCGTTCTAAGATATTGGGTCCCCAAGCGATTAAGGGCGAGCGAATACCCCCTTCGTAAAGTTGGGTTTTGTAACCACGTAGTACACCGGCGGAACCGGCACCTTTCTCTGGGCCGTTATCGGAACAGACCAAGATTAGAGTGTTGCGATTTAGATCTGGCCGTTCCCTTACATGTTGGAACAGGCTACCTAATTGTTGATCCATCTCGACAAGAACACGCTGATACAGCGCTTTTTTCGATTCAGGATCAGGCCAAGCTTTTACATCGGGCCAGAAAGGGCTGTGTACGTCATCGGGCCAGACATTAATGTAAAAGGGTTTGCCTTGGTTTTGTGACTCGTCGATAAACGCCTTAGCCGCATCAACAAATCCCCCGGTTATCCTGCTCCTTAACATCCACTGGTAGCCATCACCTAGTCGCTCGGCATCGCCCCAGATTTTACCTGGACGATCTTGTCCCGGTTTCCAAACCAAGGGTAATAGCTTGGGTCCCATACCCTCAAAGTTTGTTAGCGATTGCTCGAAGCCATATTCCGTGATTTCGGGGGCATCTACTACATCGCGCTGCCCACCCATGTGCCATTTTCCGAAATGACCCGTCGCGTAACCGGCCCGCCGAAGAAACCGTGCGAGGACCGGTGCCGAGGGATCTAGCCATTGAGCCATTCCACGAGCTGAATTTTGGCGTCGATGCGCTAAGTAAGAGGTGATCTTCCAGCGCTGCGGATATTGGCCTGTGGAAATAGCCACTCGCGAGGGCGAGCAGATTGGAGAATTCACATAGAACTGCTCAAACCGAATACCTTCGTTTGCCAAACGATCGACGTGAGGCGTTTGAACGGCTTCGTTTCCAAAACAAGAAAAATCAGCCCAGCCCATATCGTCAATGAAAACCAAAATAATATTGGGGCGCTCATCCGCGCTCGCAATGGAACGGCACGAATCAACCCACCCGATAATGAGCAGGATTACAAAGGGTAGATAACCAATGGACATGACTTTATCGATTTCAATTATCAATAGGCGATGGCGGTATCGGATTATTATAAGAAAAAAAACAGGCGTGGGGATTAGCGGAAATTCATGAATCGAGGGAATTCAGAGAAATGGAAAGGGCGCACTCGCCGATCTATCTCCGAGCCTCATGGCATTGCCCTGCGATGAAATGACAGTTTTAGGTCCACAATCAGTTTGAATTACAAGCCGTCCATTCGCAGAAAGTGGGTCCGCTTTTGTTGGTTTTCCAAACAATTTTTCAGAGAGTTTGGTTTGCGTGATGTCATCGTGATTGTTGGTTGGGTCCATCGACAAACCGATAAGGCGGCTGCCTGCGGCCTCTTATCCGTCGCGATTGGAATGCTTCTTTCCCACGAGGCCTAAGTATCCGCAGAAAAGCGCGACGCTAGTTTTGTCGCCAAAGACCAAAGAGGGTGAAGAAACTCTGAGTCGGCGACGATTGCGAGAACCTGTGTCTTCGTCAACTAGAAGAGGGAGTTCCGATACGTAGGGATAGCCAACGCAAGTCATTGGAAATCTAATTTCTATACATGTCTGTTTGTCTCGCAAAGTTTCTGTGATTTATTAGCTTATTCCGTTCGCGTTATTTCCTGCCATTTCTGCGGAAATGAGACGGCGTCATCTGTTTTTGTCGAAGAAAAACGCGGTTGAAATTGGATAGATTTGAGAACCCAGAATCTAATGCAATCGCCGCGATCGACTTATCTGAGTCGTGTAACAGTCGGCAGGCATTGGATACTCGAATGTCATTTACAAAATTGGCGAAACTCGATCCAGTGCAAGCAGTGAAGTGTCTACAGAAGCTGGCTCGACTCATGTCTACCAAATCGACAGCATCTTGAAGTTGGATAGGTGATTTGAAATTCTCGATGATCCATGAAATGACCTGCTGCATTTCCGTGTAGTTCGCCATCGCTCTTGAACCGTGAAATCCCTGAGTTGAAAGTCTCTTGCATTTGACGCTTTTCGTACCGCTCAATTCTCCCAATAACTGCAACAGTAGGCCGTAACGCGCAAGTCGATTGAGATCAGGCAAAACCAGTTTCCGAAGAATCTCAACGGCCTCCTCGCTTTGGGATGCATCGAATTCCAAACCAAGTTTTGCTCTTTCGAACAGATTATCTAGCAGTTGTTTCGATTCCTCATCAGGTAGCTCGCGGGTTCGACTTGCGCTTAATTGGACACATACTCCTGACGAGGGGCCATTAAATTTCCAGTAGTGCGGTAATCCGCTTCCTAACAGAACGATACTCTGCGAGTCGTTGACTTCTTGAGTCTCGTTGCCCACCATTCGCAGGCCTTGCCCCGAAGATACATAGGTGATTTCGACTTCAGGATGACGGTGCCAATATCCACCGGCACCGTTTAATGGAACGAACTTACGCATCTCGAAATCGTATTTCTGCACTTTATTGACATTTCCGCTCCATCTCAAAATACGAAAGCACTCTCGCTGCAGATCGTCGATTTGTTCGTGGTTGATTGCCATCGCAATTTTCGATGTTTCGTCTTGGGGATTGTTAAATGTTCTGAGCACACCTGTGCGGTTGATATGATAGTATCATTTTTTGAGGCGAATGAATAAGACGCGGCCGTAATTGTTGGCTATAATTCTTCAGTAGTAAAACGACTGGTACGATGGGGTCAATTCCGTGAGCGATCTTGATCTGGTGAATAGCAAAGTTTCAACTGGGGTCGGCTTGGATGCGTTTTAATTTTTCAAGTTGGTTATTCTCGTTAGCCCTTTTGAGCGTGGTTCACTCAGATGTTGTTGTCGCTCAAGACAATGGAGTGAAAACGGTTAGCGAGTCCATTGATTTTGCGACCGAAATATTGCCGATTTTCAGATCGCATTGTTTTGATTGTCATGCTGCGGAACTCCAGCAAAGTAACTATCGCATCGATATAAAGTCGAAAGCTTTTGCGGGCGGTGACTTTGGTGATCCCCCAATACTTGCCGGTGACTCTGCCGGCAGTCCTTTGATGGAATTTATTACTGCGGATCCTGATGATTTACGGATGCCGCCCGCGGAAGCGGGGGTCGGTCTTACGCAGAATCAGATCGAATTGATCGGCGATTGGATCGACCAAGGTGCGGTTTGGCCCGATGAACTGGCCAACGAATCCGCGGTTGCGATCACTACCGACCATTGGTCTTTTCAGGCGATCGAGGAAGCCGAGCCTCCACCTTGGGCTGAAACGATTTTGGGAAGCTTTCGGTCCGATAATCCCATCGACCAATTTGTAGCGAATCAGCTGACGCGACGCGGCCTTGAGCCATCAAAAAAGGCAGATCGAGTATCACTCATTCGCCGCATTTACCTCGACGTACACGGTCTCCAGCCAACGCCTCAGCAGATTCAGGATTTTGTGAATGACACCTCAGGGAATGCCTGGGAAAAAGTAGTTAACGAGGTGCTCTCCAGCCGTCATTACGGGGAACGCTGGGCTCGGCATTGGCTTGATATTGTTCGATTTGGAGAATCGACCGGTTTTGAAGTTAATCGAGATCGAGCCAACGCTTGGTACTATCGAGATTATGTCATTGACTCCCTCAATCGCGATAAATCTTTTCGCGATTTCATCATTGAACAACTAGCAGGGGATGTCGTGGGTGTCGACGAGGCCACCGGCTTTCTGGTGGGTGGTGCGTATGACACAGTCAAAAGCCCCGATGTTAATTTGACCCTAATGCAGCGTG
>JAAEPL010000018.1 GCA_024232675.1 Planctomycetaceae bacterium | reverse complement strand
TTGAAAAATTTCCGCGAGCCGCAAATACATGTCTCAGTCCCCACCGACGCATGCCTTGTATTCACCCACTTTCAAAAAAGCCGTTCGCCGACACATGATCGTGGGGTGACAGAAATCGCCCGCGTCCAAGCGAGCAGCATATTGAGTCTGCCAGAGATTCAAACCGTTATTCAAGGATTGCGCAGGGCCCTGATTATTTTGATGAATCACGGTGACACGGAAATCGGTCACCCCGTCTAATCATGCCCTCGATTCATCTACGGAACCGTCGTTTATCGCGTACAACACTCAGCGCTTTTCCGTTTGCGCGAGTACCGACTCTACCGTCGCCGGTAAAAGCGGCATCCCGTTATAAACGGGCAAGAGAACGGAAATGATCGGTTCGGCTGGATCCATCGAAACTGCTAACGCGAAATTAAAAAGAACGTATTTACTCAAGCCCACCAGGTGCCATCGTGCCGGCCTGCAGTACCCCACGGATCCAATGGCAGCGGCGATTTTGCCACCTCCCATCCTCCGTGCTATCGATGAAGCAGGCGGCCGGGCGTACGCCGCAAGTGCCCCACACTCGGCAATACCGCTGACTCAATAACCGCCAGCATCCCGCGCGGTTCCCAGCCGGTTGCGATTGGCCTTGGATACTGGTCTTGGACCACTTTTTTAACCTGCATCCCCATCAGCACCGAACAATGCAGGCATGTTTTCAATGCAAAACCAGCCGAACAGATGCCCATGGTGGTAGCGGTATTGCGTTGACGATCGGACGGAGAATGAACACGGTGTAGTAAACGCTGTGTTGATGTGAGGTCTCTCAATTGGGGTCCTCGCTCGCATCCCGTTCACAGGTGTTTCGGTTATGCGGATCCGAGTACTTGCTGCAGCATCAAAGATTTGATTTCAGTCATTGCTAGTGAATCCGCCAATTCGCCGTCGCAATCGGTTAACAACAACGGTCCCTCCTGAAGGGAATCTGGCAGCCGTCCATGAGAGCCTCCAATGCGGGTTGCGTCTTGACTGATGACATCGAAAGGGACGCGAAAACCGAGTTTTGATTGGAGGATTCGCTTGATCACATGGGATTTACCGCCGGGCCCCAAGAACATCTCCAATGGATCGTGCCCGGGCTTATCATGAATGGCAACGCACCGCGCGAAATCGGGCGCGTCGGCATCGTCTAACCAATAGGGGTAAGCGAACCAAGCGTCCTGTTCAGCGATGGCAAACAACTGGCCGGCCCGATCGTGTGCTAACCCAGCCTCCTTCATTGCCTGTGCATCCAAAACACGCTCCACCCCAGGTAGCGACTCCAGTTTACATTTCACGTCCGCTAAATTTTTCTCATCCCGCACGTGTATGTGAGCAATTTGATGACTGCAAAGCGCAAAAGCCTCTGAGTCCGCGCCCTCCAGCAATTCCCCATTTTCGGCTCGTTGTACCCGAATCCAACCGGCCTCCCGCAGACACCGATTCAAATAGACGGGCTTCGACACCTCCGTAATGCCATACTCGGAAAGGACCATCACGGATCGCCCCAGTTCGCGAGCCTGTTCCACCAATCGCGTCGCCACTGCATCGATCTCCGCACAAGCGGTCGCAGCCTGCTCACTCTGCGGACCAAATTTTTGCAAATCGTAATCGAGGTGTGGCAAATAGGTGAGCGTCAAATGGGGATCTCGAGTTTTCATGACATGGGCGGTCGCATCGGCAATCCATTGTGAGGATTCGATACTGGTGGCCGGGCCCCAGAATCGAAACAAAGGAAAGGCTCCCAGCGCTTGTACTAATTCGTCTCGCAACGGATCCGGGGTCGTAAATATGTCCGGGGATTTCCGCCCGTTGGCCCAATAGGTCGGGCGTTCAGTGACGATAAAATCACATCGTGAGTGAGTGGCAAAACGCCAAAACAGATTCGCAACTCGTAGACTTGGGTCCTCCGCTTTAAGTGCGTCCCAAACTTTTTCCCCGCGGACTAGGCGATCTGATCGCAGCCAGAATCGCGATTCACCGGTCTCTTCAAAAAACCAGCCGTTGGAAACGATCCCATGCTGTTGGGGCAGGGCACCTGTCAATAACGTGGCCTGTGCGGAACAGGTCAGGGCCGGCAACGGTGGTTGCAGAGGAATCGGTTCGGCCTGTTTGGCAAAGGCTTTTTGCAGCCCCGGCATCTTTGCCAATGCGGCCGCATTCAAGCCCACCAAGTCGATTACCAGTAATTTGTTCGTCATCTTGGAGAGAAACTCTGACCCGAGATTATTCGTCCGGCGCGTTCATGACCTTGGAAACGATCCGATCATCGAAATAGTTTATCGCCATACCAGCATCCACCACAATCGATTGGGCCGTAATCCCTGAGGAACGAGGACTGAGTAAGAAACAGCCGACGGCAGCGGCCTCGGCCGTTTGCACGGCTTTGCCACGAGGAATCACCTGTTCGGCATACAAATACGAGTCGACATACCCGGGAATTCCGGCGGAAGAGGATGTTTTCAACAAGCCGGGCGACACGGCATTGAATCGCACATTGGAAAAATTGCTGAAACTTTTTGCCAGGAAGACCACCGAGGATTCCAAAGCGGCCTTTACCGGCGCCATGAACCCATATTTTTCACTGGCCATGCGAGTGGTCGAGATCGAAATGGTAATGCACGAAGCATCTTCGTTCAGCAATTCCTTAAATGCATTGCAAACATTGATGAACGAGTAGCAGGAGATATCAACCGTTCTTAGAAACGACTTCTTGGGCGTCTCATGAAAGGGCTTAAATCCGCCTTCGTAATCAGCAAAGGCGATGGAGTGGACAATCCCGTCCAGCTTTACGCCGGTCGCCGCCACCTGTTCCACCGCGCGTGAAATCTGTTCGTCAAACTCCACGTCACAAACAAATACCTGTCGATCTGCCAACAGCTTGGCGGTCGATTCGCGGCGAGCCTCGCTTCTCACCATGTAGAAAACGGTGGCCCCATTTTCTTCGAGGTCTTTAGCGATGTGCCAGGCGACGCTCTTTTTATTGGCAACTCCAAACACGAGAAACGTCTTGCCAGTTATTTTAAGAAAGTCCATAAAGCGCTCTGCCGAGAGAAGTAATTAATTAACACGAACGACCCATGGGGCCTGTTGCGTTCCGTTGATGCTGGGCCTCAAACCCCGTCCGTCGGTTTGGGAGCCAGGGTGCACGCCAGTTCCAACGAGGCCGCCAATTTCCCCCCCGTGCGAATGGAAGCCGTTAGAAAGAAAGCTCCCGACATCGTCTCATCGAGGCGGGCAACAATCTGGATCGTGTCACCGGGATGAACTGTTTTCTTGAATCGAACTTTATTCATCCGCGTCAGCACGGGTACCATCACAGTGGACGCATCAGCAGTCACGTGATGTGCAGCCAAGAGAATGGCCGACGCTTGAGCGGCACACTCGCAGAGAATCACTCCCGGGACCAGCGGGCTGTCAGGATAATGCCCCTGAAAGAAGAACTCATCGGCTCGAAAAGCCTTGCGGCAGGTCGCCTGTTCGGCGGTCAGATCGACGATCTCATCGATCAATAACATGGGCCCACGATGCGGGATCAATTCAGTTATTTCTGGCGTTGCCATGTCCATCCTTTTTACATTGATCGCTTATTTCACTCGATCGGCAAAGCACGTTGCCCCACGCTTGCTCTTTCAGAAGCTCACAACCTGCGGTGTTCGTGTTTAGGAAGATGCCAAAGGAGTCGATTCACTTTTCATCAGATAACTATCGACATCGTTCGCCACAATCACGCCGTAATTTATCGTGCCCAGCCAACCCGACATGATGATGCCGACGCTGCCTGCGTGATAAAGGCCCTTAACCTGATCAGGTAACGCTCGACTGACACCCAAGCCTTCGAACTTGGTGCCGAAACTCGAACCTAACTTGTGTTTGGTGTAATGCTCAAAAGTAATAGGAGTAGCGGCCTCAACATGATCAATCTTCTCACGACAATTGGGCACGTACTTTTCCAGCGAATTCAGCGTATCTTCGATGAGATGTTGTTTATCGGCTTCATATTGTTCTTTGTCGACACCGGCCCAATCTTCGTAGTTCGCATTGGTACTGGAAACGATCAAATAGCGATTCTTTCCCTGCGGCCTGATGTCTGGGTAGTAAAACGAAAACGTGCGACTGGAAACATCTTTACTCAACAACAGATTGGTGCGAAACAACTCAGCCGTACTACAAAACAGCAAGTCCCCCGTGTCGCGATCGACCGTTTCGCCTTCCTTCAAAGCCATGTAAACCTGGGTGCTCGAATTATTCAGCCGCACCTCGCGTGCTTCTTCGACAAATTTCCCGTCGAGATAATCTTCTCCCACCAAGTCGAATAGGGTCGACCGTAAATTTGCATTCGAGACGATGGTCTTGGTACGAATTTCACGTCCGTTGACCTGGATACTTTTGATTGCGCCGTTTTCGATATTTATCTTCTCGGCGTTACTTCGGATGCGAATATCGACGCCATTGCGGATCATTTCCCGCTCCATGGATTTCACCAAGTGATCCGTGCCACCCTGGAATGTGAAAACACCCTTGGACATGAAGTTGGAGAATACAATGCCATAAGTGATGGCTGGGTCTTCCAACGTGGAACCATTGGCGTAAGTGATAGGCTCCATCAGCAAACGAACCACGTCCTCGCGACCGGGAAAGAATTTGTCGAACAATTGACCGGTTGTCATGGCTTGATCGTCATAGAAGTTCATGCTGCGTGCGGTATCGAAAAACTCCTGCACGCGGCTTTCCTCCAAGCCGAAATCGGTGGACAACAGACGCGTAAAATCCTTGCGGTCAAAGGTGGTGGTCAGCGAGAACATCGGATTATCAAATCGCACATGCTTTAATTGAACGATGGAATCGGCAATTTCTTGCGTCCAATACCGACGACAGCTTTTCAGCATCCCGTGCGGAAAGCCATGCAGTGAGATATCAAAGATGTGTCCACCAGGACGCTTAAACCAAGTCGCCAGCCCGCCCAGTTTATAATGCTGTTCCAACAACAGCACCGATCTCCCCTCGCGGGCCAAGACGTTGGCTGCCGTCAATCCGCCTAATCCACTGCCAATGACAACGACGTCATATTCTTCGGCGACACCTTTGAGAAAGTCTTTGGGCATAGAAATATTGGGGGAAAACGGGAAGAATTAAACTCATGTTCTATCAAGCGGTCACCGGACTCGCCAGTGGGAATGGAGACCGGATTTAGACATCAAAATTCACCGGAAATCGCATTCAGTGACCGGAAAACGCCCGCTCGGGTCAATCGCGCAAACAATGCTGATTGGCGATCGAAATGCCGCTCATAATCGATCCAATGATCCCCACAAAGCCCTGGTCGGTACCGCACAGAAAGACATTATTTAGATGGGTCGTACCATCCAGTTTTTTGTCCGGCGCACCGTAGACAGCTCCATTGTCGTGCCACGTAAAACGACGAATCGTCGTGGGGGTAAACATATCGGTGGCGATGACTTGACGGCGAAAGTCGGGGACAAACCGCACGGCTGATTCAACCGCCCGGTCGTACCAACGAGCCTTGGCCACTTGATAAGCCGATTCGTCCAATTGATTCCAACGATCAAATTCGGCAATCGACGTGATCCTGACCACTCCTTCGTCCAGTTGTTGTCCGTCGGCATACTCATAATTGTTGGGCGAGCAAATCACCCCAGTCCGCATGTCGCAAAGGTCGTCTTGTGGGCGTTCCCAATGAAATTTATCGCTGTCGTTGTAAAACACGATCGTCTCATCCAAACCCAAATCGGTGGGCTGGCGATCGAGGATCGAAATCGACTCGATGAAGGTCAATTTTCCAACTTGGCGAGTGTCCACTTCGCTGACGTCATCGCACATGCGTAGCGTTTCAATGCGACCCGCTGACGACAATACACGTTTCCCAACAATGATTTCACCATCGTCCAATTCGACCGCCTGAGCATGGCCGTCTTGGACGTGAATGCGTTTGACCCCTTTGCGCAGCTTCAGTTCGCCGCCCAGGGAACGATAACGCTTCACAAGGTTTTTCAAAATCAAACGCACGCCCTTGAAGGGACGGGCAAAACCCTCGCGATAAATACTCTCGAACATGATGCTGAACTGTCCCCAGTCCATGTCATGTTCCCGCGCGTTGCCGTACCACATTAGAGGACAAAGCAGCATGTCGGTTAATAGTGGGTCGGTGATGCACGTCCCCATGATTTCACGCGTCGATTGCTCGAAGGCCTCCTGATCGAGTTGATCATAGCCACCAATCAAGGCTTCCAATTTGCGAAAGCCATCGATCTGGTCGGGAAAGCGGGATGCGATTTCACTTCTTAGCAACTCGATATCATTATCGAATTTCAGATCCATGCCCGGAAAACTGATCCGCGAACCCGCCTGAGGCGATAAAGAAAACTCTTCCCATTTGAAGCGTAACTGCCGCAGAATCTTCGCCAGCGGCCCCTTTTTGGCGCCCTTTTCCGTGAAATTGGTCACCGCATGCAACCCGACGTCGTAGTCACGTCCGCCCACTCGGTAGAACGAGTTCAGTCCACCGATTGTGTAATGCCGCTCAAGAATACAAACCTTCTGGTCGTAATGGGCTAGGCGAATCCCAGCTGCCAACCCTGACATTCCGGCGCCGATGATAATCGTATCGTACATGGGCTGACCCGGTTAATTTCCAGTCGAATGACTCGTTCAAGTCGACAAAAGCTTGCCAAACGAACCTCGGTTCGAGCAAAGCATTAATTCTAGAGTTCGACAGGCGACTTCCCTCTGCCCGAGAGACTTTGCCGGCCGTTTATCTTTCTCACCCCAGCGTTCGCGAAGACCGCCGTGTTTCCTAGACGGCGATGTCTTCCATTTTCGGTGTGAGATACTCTACCGTAGAAGCCATTGAGTTGAGATGCCCGTAATCTTCCTCTGGCACCTGTACGCGGTAACGCTTTCGCAATTCCATCACGATGTCGAGAAAATCCATGCTGTCCAACTCCAGTTGGTCTCGAAATGCCTTGGGATCTTCCAAGGTGGAGAGGTCTTCATCCGGGGCGATATCTTCCAGGATCTCGATGATTGCTTCTCTGATTTCTGCGGGGGCCATTGGCCATACTCCATTGTTTATGTTTCGATGAGTGATGATCTGTCACTCTTCGCAAGTCGGTCTTTTTTATTTGCTTCGCTGGCAACTATGCCGTGAATCTTTTGATGATAACGACTGAGTTGATACCCAGCATGCCAAATGAATTGTTCAAAATGTAATCGGCCGGTTTACCGCTCTCACGAGGTTGATTTTGCACCAACCCGTCTAGGGCACAATCGGGATCCAATTCGTCAATATTGATGGTCGCGTGGCAAACTCCGTCTTCGAAAGCCGGCAAATTACCGGCCAACTCCAAGGAACCCGCTGCACCCATGGAATGCCCAATAAAGCTTTTCGCATTATTGATAAACGTCGTGGGGCTCTTACCAAAGACATTCCGGATGGCCTCACACTCCAGAGAATCTCCCATGGAGGTCCCCGTGGCGTGGGTGCTGACAATATCGATTTGCTCCGCTTCCAACCCAGCCCTGTTCAAGGCCTTATGGATGCATTGTGTCTGTCGCTCAGGATTCGGCAAGACGAAATCCGTGGCATCCGTATTCATGGCGTAACCGACCAACTCACCGTATATTTTGGCGTGTCGCGCCTTGGCGTCCGAAAGCCGCTCCAAAACGTATAAGCAACCACCCTCGGCCACCACGATTCCGTTTCGATTCATATCAAAAGGTCGCGAAGCTTCACCGGCATTATCGTGAGTTGCCAGAGCACCTTGACTGGCGAAACCGGCGAAAATTCCAAACGTGTGGATGCTCTCCGAAACCCCGCCGGCGATGGCTAAATCGCATTCATCCAAACGAAGTTGTTGCGCGCCTTGAATCAAACCAGCGTTGCCTGCGGCACAAGCCGCCCCAATCGTGTAATGCGGGCCTGTGATGCCCATGTTGATGGCGATCTCGCCGGCCGGGTTATTAGCCACCGTCCGTGGATTGTGGTGGTGCGACCAGAATTTGGTGTCGTATTCGAAATTGCTGATTTCGAAGATCTCATTCTCGGTTTCCACGTTCCCATGTTCGGTCACGCCGATATAGATTCCCACCCGATCTTTGTCGGTGTTTTCCCAATCGACCCCCGAATCCTGAATCGTCTCATTGGCACAGTAGGCACCAATACTGCCAGCCCGCGTGCCCCGCCGCGCGTCTTTGCGGGTCTGATGGCGGCGCACATCAAAATCGCATACGCCCGCAAATGTTTTCCCAAAATAGCGGATCTCATATTCGCTAACACCACTGGTACCCGCCAATAGGGCACCGCGAAAATCTGCCAGTGAATTGCCATTGGGAGCGGTTAAACCGACTCCGGTGATGACAATCCGTTGGTGATCGGGAAGTTGTTCTGTTTTACCGGCCGAGATCATAGATTCAGGTGAAAAACGTAAAGACAATGGGCGTACAAGAACCCTTAAAAGTAGCCGTTACTGGGCTTTTTCGCAAGCGCCGGAACGATTACTTGTGGGACGGCCGACTTAAACCGTCAGCGGCAACCCGGTTTTGCAGGGCAGGGACACTTTCCAGCTGCCACAATCTCTGGACTTGGCAGCTTGATCGGTTGGTTGCGTCCCCCCGGACGATTAATGAACGCCGATCTCAGCCGCCAGACGTTTCATCCCCTCCTCGTGAGAAACGAGCGGTTCATAGCCAAAATCTCTACGGGCCCGGGAGATATCAAAGTAATGACTCTTGGCAAGCTGGGCAGCCAAAAATCGCGTCATCCGCGGCTCCTCTTTTTTATTCCACATTTCGTACCAAGCCTCCAAAACGGCTCCCAGTCGATAAGCTGCGTAAAACGAGATCTTTTTTCTGACACGGGGAATCCCGGCTAGCGATAAAATTTCGTTCATAAAGCCCCAACAATTGACCGGTTCCCCTTGGCTGATGAAATAAGCACTGCCACACACGGGAGACCCTGGTTCCAGCGCCTTGGCCGCCAACAGATGAGCGTAAGCCGCGTTTTCCACGTAGGTCGTATCGACCAGATTGGAGCCATCCCCGACGCGGCGTAATTGCCGGGCCCGCCCTCGCTGAATAACGCGAGGGACCAGATGGTGATCTCCGGGCCCCCAAATTAAATGAGGCCGTAATGCGCAGGTCATCAACTCGGCCGGGTCGTTGGAATCTAAAACGTGTTGCTCCGCCAAAGCCTTGGACTTGGGATAATGGCATAACCATTGACTGGCGTACGGTGCGGTTTCGTCTTGATGGATCTGGTGATCGCCATTGAATGTGACACTCGGACTGCTGGTATAAACCAACCGCTTCACCCCATGCCGCAGACAACAATCGACCACGTTCCGCGTCCCCACAGTATTGGTCGAGTGGAAGGTCTTCCAATCCCCCCAAATCCCAGAAATGGCAGCCGTGTGATAAACCACATCGACATCGCGAAAGGCACTTGCCATGCGATCCACGTCACGGATATCGCTATGAAAACACTCGACGTTTAACGCGGTTAATCCGTCGTTGGGCCGCCGCGTCAACGTCCGCACCTGGTCATCCTGGTCCAACAATTGTCGAACGACATAGGATCCGAGAAACCCGTTGGCACCGGTGACAAGCGCTTTCACAATTCTGGCCCTTTAAAGAAGCAGCAAAAAAAAGACAAACGGCTTAGTGTTTGTTCCCACTGCTGCCCAGTATACCGCATGGCTCCCTCATTGGCGTGACCCAGCGACCGGCGGGCGAAAGACGAAAATAACATCCGTGATTCTGATCGCCGGCCGAACAGAGAAAGTCCCCAACTTGCGAAAATGGTAACCAGGGCTGCCGAATCGCCTAGACCGCGCGGCGAGAACATCACATACCCAATTCGACGCCATCGATGCTTCGCCCACCGTGGGTAACCCCTCCAGCGGATAGCCATGAATGCACCCGGTTTAACCGGTGCCGCACCGACCAGAAGCGGACCCCGCCATTACATGGACCGCTTGGGACGATCGGGGATTTGCACGAGCGGCGTCTTGGCCGCCTCGGGTGTTAACGCAGGCGGTTCCAAAAATTCTTCCCACTGATCATTTATTAACCGTTCGTTGGGCAAGAAAAGTCCTTTGTAAGACATATGACGCGAGGCCGCGATAAAGTAACCGAGGTACAAAAATTCGCGTCCCGTCTGACGACAGAACTCAATCTGTTTCAGAATCGAGTAGGTCCCCAAACTCAGCTTCGCCCAGGTCGAATCGTAATAGGTGTAAACGGCGGAGAGGCTGATATCCCCCCGATCGCAAATGGAAACACAAACCAGTTGCCCGTCCAACCAATAAGAGATTTCAAAGGTATCGAAGCAGCTTCTTTGAAAGGCCCACGCATACTCTTCAGAATCAATGCGATGATCGGCTTTCCCTAGCCCACGGCTTGCGCGGTGTTGGTTGAACAGGGCAATGCGTCGGGGGTCGACCGTCACGGGCCCTACCGTGGCTTGGATTTTTTTGTCATTTCTCCGCAGCGTCCGCTGGTGAGTCCGCGAAAAGCGAACGCGTGATGCCCTCAATCGGATAGGGATACAGGCACGGCATTGCGGACAATGCACTTCGTAGACGAATTCGCCCGTGCGTCTTTGCCCGCAAGCCAGTCGTTCGTCAATTTGTGCTGGAGTCACACGTTGACTGGGAACCTGCAGGGGCAGACGAGCCGTTCGCTCCGCGAGATAGGGGCAATCTTCCGGCTCATCGTAAACCGTGACATCACGAAATTTTGGCAATGTGTCCATGCCGAGTAAATTTATTCTAGACAGACCTACGATTGACAACGCATCCGTATTATTCGCTTGGGCGGGTAGAGCGTAAAGTGATTCAGCCGCTGTTTCTGATGCAGAACCGGCTTTCCTTGCTCATCCTCAACCGGGAAAATCATATTCTCCGGTTGCCGCGGCGTCGAATTCACCATGGCGTGGGGCCGCTCGATCCTCAAAGCGAGTAAATTCTCGCAGCCAGCTCAGTTCAATATCGCCCGTCGGGCCGTTACGTTGTTTTTCGATAATGATTTGTGCCTGACCTGCCACCTCTTTTTGTTCCTCGCCGCGCAGAAAATACTCTTCGCGATGCACAAACATCACCACATCCGCATCCTGCTCAATCGCACCCGATTCACGCAAATGGCTCATCCTCGGACGATGATCCCGGCTGTCTTCTGCTTGACGATTTAATTGGGAAAGGCAAAGGATTGGCACCTTCAGTTCACGAGCCAACGCTTTCAAACGCCGCGCGATCTTGGCCACTTGTTCCTGCCTTGGATCGCTGGAACGTTCCGGGTCAATCAATTGCAGGTAATCGATCACGATTAAACCCAAGGCGTCTTGGCGGCGTTTAATGCGGCGTGCCGTGGAAGCAATTTCCGCCACGGTGCGACTGGGCGAATCATCGATAAAGAGCGGTACCGAACTGAGCTCAACCGCTTTTTCACGCAGACGTGAGCGTTCGTCCTTGGACACCGAACCATTCCGCAAGCGGCGACTGTCGACGCGCGAAACCGAGCAGAGCATACGCTCGATCAATTCAATCGCCGCCATTTCCAAACTTACAAACAGGACCGGAACGTCGTTATAACGCACGACATTCTCAGCGATATTCATAGCGAACGCGGTTTTCCCCATACTAGGCCGGGCCGCCAGAATCACTAATTCAGAGGCATGCAGCCCGCCGGTCAGGTTATCAAGATCCGTAAACCCACTGTCGACGGCTCCTTCCGGATTCTCCCCCCGCATCCGCGCGTCCAAACGATCCAAGGCCATGAGAAATATCTCTTTGACATCGTTCTTGGACGAGGAGACGTTTTTCTTTTCACCGACGGAAAAGATCTTTTCCTCGGCCTCGGACAGTAACTTTTCCGCGCCATCCTCTTCGACATCATAGGCTTCGCGCAAAATATCCGTGGTGGTCTCAATCACATGTCGAACCAAGGATTTCTCGCGCACGATACTGGCATAGAATTTCGCATTGGCCGCGTTGGGAACTCGCGTGAAAACCTCAGCGATGTAGGTAGCGCCACCGATCTTTTCAAAGTCATCGTGGTCCTTGAGACGTTCCGCCAACAGCGTGGGATCGATTGATTTACCGGAATTGCGCATGTCCAACACATGCTGGAAAAGCAACCGATTGGCTTCAAAGTAAAAATCATCGGCTTGGATTTCGGTGGCCAATTCGTCGATATTGGCCGGCATCAACATCATGCTGCCCAAGACCCCAATTTCCGCATCCTGGCTGTAAGGCGGTTGGCGGCCTAGCAGGGCTCCGACCTGGGGTTTTTCGTCCTTGCGGCGATAGCCTTGCTTGCCGCGACGTCCTTGAGCTTTTCCCGTCTCCACGATCTCAACTCCCTTTGGTTGATAGGCGAACAAAAACGGTTGCACCGTAATTCAGTGCAACCGTTTCGTAATTTTGCAGCTTGTGCAGGAAGAGGAAAGCCTTGCCACCCAAGATTGTGTGTGTGGCGGGAAAACTTGTCCAATCCGTGTTACGCGTCTTCGTTTTCGACCGAAGGCACCACCCAGACTTTGAGGTCGGCTTCTACGTCTTGGTGCAAACGTACCTTGACGGTGTACAGTCCCAGTTCCTTGAGTACGCCATCGAGTTTGATCTGCTCTTGGCTCACCGAAACATTGGACTGCTTGAGTGCCTTGACAATTTCCATGGCACCGACACTGCCGTAGAGGTGCCCCTCTTCGTTGGCATTGGCTTCGATGGTTAAGCTCAGTTTCTCGAGTTCGCTGGCTTCGCCCTCGAATTGCTTGAGCTTCAGTTTGGCAATTTCCGCCAGCTTTTCTTTGTGCTTATCGACCATCCTTTTGTGGTGGTCGGTGGCCACGGTCGCCAAGCCCTGAGGGATCAGGAAATTGTGAGCATAGCCAGCTTTGACTTCCACCACATCGCCATGATTGCCCAGGTGCTCTACGCTCTGGATCAGCAACAACTCAATGCCACCATTGGCTCCGGTTGGCAAGCGTTTGAAGCCTTTGGGAGCGCGTCGTTGTTTTTTCTGTTTTTGCGTTTTCATCTTATCCTCAAAACCAACCCGGCAACTTGTTGCGATCCTCGCATATCCGGGAAATCGTGTGTGAATATTACTTAGAATGGAATGTTGTCGCGTGGTGGCGGGGAGGGTTGGTTGGGAGTATTGGATGGGCCTGCAGCGTTTTGGCTGTAGGAATCTGAGCCACCCCCTCCTGATCCACCGGATTTACGCCCACCCAGCATCTGCATCTTCTCGCCGACAACACGCAATTTAGAGCGTTTCTTGCCGTCGTTTTTGTCGTCCCAGGTATCTAGCTTGAGGCGGCCTTCGATCAGCACCGGAGATCCCTTGGAGAGATACTCACTGGCGATTTCCGCCAGCCGTGCCCACAGTGTGACATCGACGAAGGTAGTCTCATCCACCCACTCGTCATTTCGTTTCACACGATCATTCACGGCCAAGCCAATTTCGGTGACAGCCGTACCTTGAGCGGTGTAACGCAGCTCAATGTCGCGGGTCAAATTACCGACCAAAATTACTCGATTAAAACTTGCCATAGTAAAGCCCTTTGACCTTAATGCGGTCGCCTAGCCGTCTACTGCCGCAGTCTCTTCTTTGGAGTCCGATTTGCCTGCTGCTTCAGCAGCATCGGCTTGCGGCGTTTCCGTTTTAACCACTTCGCCTCGGGCGGCGGCTACGAGCGTGTCGACCAGTCGGCTTTCGACCTTGACCGCTAGATGCCGCAACACCATGTCATTCAATTGGCAGGCCCGATTGAATTCCACCAGACGTGTGCTGTCGCAACGGAAATAACTTAGCCAGTAGGCGCCCTTGTAACGGCCCTTGATGGGGTAAGCCAGTTTCTGTTCGTTCCATAACCGGCTGGCCAACATCTCGCCTTCGACCTTATCAACCATCTTCTGAATACCCTCAGCCGCACCCGCGGGATTCCGCGCGTAGGCATTGGCATCCAGAATGTACATGCATTCGTAAACGTTACTTGCCAAAATCTCTCTCCTGGAAATCACGACCCACGGTCGCGTCGTAGCCGACAAAGCGGCCAAGTGAGGTGAACAACATCTATATCTAACGACTTAAACGGAGACGGACCAAGAACGAGCAAGCTCGGCATGGATAACGGCTACGTCATGTCGACATTAAATTTTTCAGCTCCCACAGTGTACACAATCAAGCGTTTTTTGCAGGGGCTATCTGACAGTTTTTAGGGGACTCAAACGGGCAGGGCCCCCAAAGCGGTAAATTTTATCGCGGCCGGCTTTTCCCAAGGAACATAATTGTCCCCTCATGACTTATTCACGGGCTTTTCACCGCCACTGGCCTCCCCACCTGCACCGCGCTTTTTCGGGGTTTTTGGCTTATTGGGGTCGGCGTTATAACGATTCATAGCCTCCTGAGTACCGTTTTTTAACCATTCCTCAGCTCCATCCGCAGCCCGTTTGACCGCTTGCTCTACTTGCGGTCCGTCTTCGGTCTGAAATTTCCCCAGCACGTAATTCGAAACATCCCAACCGGCAGGTGGTTTCCCCACACCGACGCGGAGACGGGCAAAATCCTGAGTCCCCAATCGCTGAATGATATCCTTCAAGCCATTTTGGCCCCCCGCCGATCCGCCGGGGCGAAATCTCAGGCGACCGAGGTCGAGATTAAAATCGTCGCAGATAACAAGGATTTCAGCGGCAGGGATCTTATAAAAATCGGTGACTCCGCGGACCGACTTACCACTCAAGTTCATGAAGGTAAGCGGGCTTTGCAGCAAGACTTTTTGCCCTTGGTGAGCCACCTGTACCAGTTCGCTCTCGAATTTCGTCGATGGGCGAGGTGAACCGAACCGCGAATGCAGTTCGGCAATCACGCGGAACCCGACGTTGTGCCGGGTATTCGCGTATTTCTTACCAGGATTTCCCAAGCCGACAATTAATTTCATGGCAGACACTCGCCCGCTTGATCGACTTGGTTTTAGGAGTCGTCGCCTTCGTCATCATCGGCTTTGCGGCCGATGACTTCGGGTTCCGCCATGCCGGCTGCGCCCTCTTCGTCGGTCTCCGCCTCAGCCGTTGGCGTGACACAAGTCACGACGATCTCACCGCCATCGATCAACAGTTCGGCTGCCTCGGGCAGGACGATGTCTCCGGCCGTGATGACCTGATCCAAATCCAAATCATTGATATTAACTTCCAAATGCTCAGGCATCTTGTTGGCCGGGCATTTGACGATCAACTCGTGCAACATGTGCTTGACCACGCCACCACTACGAGTGCCTGGAGCGACCCCGCGTAATTCGACTGCCAAGGCAACCTCCACCGATTGCGCCGCGTCAATACGGGCAAAGTCGAGATGCAACACATGCGAGCCAAAAGCGTCCCATTGCACTTCCTTGACGAGGGCATCTTCTGTGACATCGCCACCCAATTCGACGATGTGGCGACCGGAGCGAATCATCTTTTCCACGTCGCGAGAAGCAATCGATACCGAAACGGCATCTTTGCCTTGGCCGTAAACCACAGCCGGTACACGACCTGCGGATCTCAGGCGTCGCATCCGAAGCGTTCCAGTTTCATCGCGCTTTTTTACTTCGATTACGTCACTCACAGCGTCTTCTCCAACGGGAACACATTCAGACAGTTATTAATAAGCATTGAACTCGCTCGTCACACGAACGGGTCAAGAGACCCAAGCCCTCAAATCAGTCTCCTGAGTTGACGGTTTGGAGTAGCACCGAAACTCATGACGGCGCATAATTGATTTCGGCCCGATTTTGGCAAATCGCCGGGGATTTTCAAGGCCAAGCGGATATTTCATACGAATAATTCCGAAAGTATCAAACTCAAGTTTCTGGACCGGACTGAAATGAGCCCATCGCGTAAGACGCGTCGAGATGTTTTTGAATTTGTGGAGCCCATCGGCCTGCGTGTTCTCGTTCGCAAGGACGAACCCAAACGGGAGACCAAAGGCGGCATTGCTTTGCCTGATTCCGCAGAAATCCCCACGATTACTGGGCGTATTGTCACGATTTCCGCCGCCATCGAACACGACGAAGACCTGCCCCTTCGCCAGTACGACAAAGTCCTATTTCACCCAAAACACGCCATTCCGGTCGATTTTGAGTCGGATAACCACCTCTTTGTCGTACCCGCGGACGATATTGTGGCTGTTTTCCGGCGAGAAAAGAAACCACCCGAAGCCGCAGCAGAAGAGGACGAAGGCTAGTTTAGGTTCGGTAACCGCCCCAGCCTCTCTAGGCACCGCGGTCCCCAGCGACCCACCGGCCGCCGCTGATCACGGCTTAGTTGGAGCGGGCCATTTCTTCATCAAAAATTGCGCTAATTGATTGGTGATGGTGAATTCTGCGAATGGCTTCCCCCAGCAACTGGGCGACCGATAGCGTGACGATTTTATCCAGTTTTTTGTCGGGCGAGAGCGGGATACTGTCGGTGATTACAACCGAATCCACCGGCGCTTCTTGCAAACGTTCGATCGCTTTCCCGGCAAACACGCCATGCGTGGCTGCCACGTGAACTTCCCTGGCTCCTGCAGATTTTACCAATTCGGCCGCCCCGCAGATCGAACCGGCAGTACTGATCATATCGTCGAACAACAGTGCGACCTTCCCATCAATGGGTCCGCCGATCAAATTGGCTTGCTCAACCGTCGTGGCATTTTTCCGCCGCTTGTCGACGATGGCAATGGACCCGCCCAAGCGTTTGGCGTGCCCGACTGCCCGTTTGATACTGCCCTCGTCCGGACTGACGATCACCAATTCCTCAGGGGGAATTCCCAAATTGGAGAAATATTGATTAAGCACAGGGCCGGCGTACAGGTGGTCGACCGGCACATCAAAAAAGCCCTGAATTTGGGCGGCATGTAAATCCATCGTGACCACACGATCGGTACCGGCCCGAGTGATCAGATTGGCGACCAGTTTCGCCGTTATCGGCACCCGCCCCTCATCCTTTCGATCCTGCCGGGCATACCCGTAATAGGGAATCACCGCCGTGATACGAGCCGCGCTTGCCCGCATACAAGTATCGATCATGATCAGCAATTCCATCAGGCTGTCATTGACCGGAGGGCAGGTCGGTTGCACCAAATAAACGTCTCGACCGCGGACATCGTCAATTTTGCAGTGAAATTCGCCGTCCGGGAACGTTTCCAGGTTGCAATCTCCGAGATCGAGATTGAGAAAATTACACACTTCCTGGGCGAGTGGCAGATTGGCTCGGCCACTGAAAATCTTCAGCTCATTCATTCCGGATTGCCGTCACAAGTTGGGACATGGGGTCGGTTGAAAGCCGTTTGATTATTTCCTAATCAAAGCCAATGCGAAACCGCTGTTTATGAAATTACTTACAACTTCTCCAGCGGCCGGATGGGGTTTATGCATGGCCAGCCATATTTTTCATGGCTTTTTCCACGTCCTGTAATTGGTCGACCGTGTTTACGGAAAGCGCCTCGCAAGCCTGCAGAACCGGCTCCGCCCTGACATCTTCTCCCCGAGCAATCAAGATTCCCGGAACATCCGTAATGTAATACTCGCTTTGGCTATTTTGCTGGTTGATGTCCTGTAAACCGCTCAGCAGGTGCTGACAATCAATCAGATAGGTGCTCATGTTCACCTCATTGATCGCCAATTGTTCTTCCGTGCAATCTTTGTGCTCGGTAATGCCGGTGAATTTCCCCTCCGCATCCCGTACGATTCGGCCCAAACCCTGCGGATGGTCGTGCAACAGGGTACCTAACATGCAAACTGAATTGGCTGCGCGATAATGCTCAACAAGTTTGCTCAGCGAGGACGCCTGCAACATTGGCGAATCACCCGCCACGATAAACACCGGTCCGTTGAAATCTTTGATCTGTTCGCGGCATACCATCACCGCATGCCCCGTCCCTAACTGTTCGGTCTGTTCCACGAATTCTAAATCCTCGTAATCCTGCAACGCTTCGCGAACCAGATCGGCTTTGTAACCGACGACCACAATGATCTTGCCAACCCCTGCTGCTCGCAAAGCGTCCAGCACATAGTGCACCAATGGCCGATCCAACACGCGACAAAGGACTTTGGGTAAATCCGATTTCATGCGGGTACCCTTACCGGCTGCCAAGACGATTGCCATGGGTTTCGTCGAAGTTTCAGACATATCGATTAATCAATCCAATGAAGTGCAAGAGAAAGGTTTCCTGAGCATACCCGCGTCTAATGAGAGGTAAGTCGATCTATCTTAATTGTCAATTTCACGACGTCGACAGGAAATCGCCAGTTGCTTCAACGCCCCCTAGGCAAGTCCGCAAATGGGCAATTTACTCAACAAAAAAAGCCCACAGCAATCGCTGAGGGCTTTGTGTTTTTTTGTCCAACTTTCCAGTCTACCGATTCCAGTCGATTCCGAAGGAGAACCCTGCCACCAAAACATCCTGTGTGGTGATGGTTGTTGGTCCAGTCTGTAACGGTGGAATATTTGAAGCGAATCCGGAGTAAGGGTTGTCAAAGATGGTCCGAGTATCAACTCGAGCGACCCCTTGCCACGACCAGTGAAGCTCGGCTCCAAACCGCATCGAGATGTCTCGTGTGATCTGATAGCTGATCTCTGCACCCAAGTCGAAGATCGGCACAAAGGAGTTCGCTCGATTGGTCAGGGTCTGGAAAGGCCCAGGTGCCAAGGGAGCGTTGCCTTCGAGTGACGAGGCCGAGTAGGTGATGTCGTTGTACATAGCGGCCACGCCGATGCTGCTTCCCACACGGTAGCGACCGTAGTTGCGGAAGTAGCGGGTTCCCATTTGAGCCCCCGTCATGTTGTTCCGCGTCTTCTGACTAAAACGCTGTTGGAACTGTGGCACGAGGATCGGATCAGGCGTCGTGAGGTCCTGATTGGTCTCGTCAAAGAAGCCCTGATAACGGACTCCTACGTAAGGCTCGACATAACCACCGTTTGACAAACTCTGACGGAACTGTCGGTTTACCGAAACGTTGTTGTAGGTCGACCTCAATGCCATCGGTTGCTGCCAACCACCGAACACCTGAGTGAACTTGAATTCACTGTCAGCGAGGTAGTGACTGTGCTCCAAGCCGAGGTAATTGGCGGACCAGCCTGCTCCCTTTTCAGAGACATAACCTGCCTCCAAAAGGATTCCGGTTCCCCAACCGTTTACCGATTCGAAAGTTCGGGGATCCGCTCCAGGTACTGGGCCGGGTCCATTCATGGACAGGTAGGCCGCACCTGTCTGGGTATAAAACCCAGATTTTACTTTGGTCTTACCATCGACGGAAGTCACATCATATGGTGCCCAAAGTTGCGCGTCGTATTCATACAACTCGCTTCCATGGAAGATACCATCGTTTGATGCGAAAGGCCGCGTCGAGGGTCCGAGCGACAGTCCTTCCTGCGTGGTCTGGGCTGACACCGGGTTTCCCGTTAACAGGAGCGTAATCGCTGCAAGGGTTACCAAGAATTTGATTTTCAACATGGGGCTGTTCCCGAATGTTCTTCTGATTCCCTGGCGGGGTATAAACGTTTTAACGCGAATGGTTAGCACCACTGGCGTCAAGTGTTGTATCGGGAATCCCTGTCATGCCGGTTGAATAAGAAAGTGAAAATTTAACGAATATGCCAGAACTAGTACTCGCTGCAGGGCTAATCGAGATGCTGGCGATCGCCTGATAGCTGCCTCTTAGCCGGGAATTAACGGCAATTGAGCTAGGATCGAGCCTGAGATCGCACAACCATCAGAAGCCTCAATCTTTTTGATAGCACGCGGTCGGCAGGCTCAACCAAACCCTCAATCATCGACTAGCGCTCGAGGCAACGCCGTTTGAGCATGCTCTGCAATTGGGGATGGGCCAAACTCTCAAAGCGAAAATCCACCGACTCATAGACTTGCTCTACGGAATGATGCGTGGGGATGGCGACGGTGATCGCGCCCGCCGCTGCCCCCGCTCGCGAACCAATCAGACTGTCTTCCAACACCAGCATATGGGCCGGTAAAACCCCGTGACGGCGTGCCGACTCCAGATAGATATCGGGATACGGTTTCCCCTGTTTCACATCCTCGGCTGTCAAAACAAACTCAAATCGCTGGCGTAACCCGGCCGTCGTTAACGCCCGCTCGGCAAACACGGGGCTGCTGCTGGTAGCGACCGATTTGGGTAAACCCGCCGTCTCAATGATTTCCAGCAAATCCAGCAATCCCGGCATCGGTTGCAACCGACCGGGTAAGATTTCGGCAAGTAAGTGATGCGCCTCGTCAATCAACTCGGCAGGATCATCGCTCAACCCGCACCATTGAATGATGCCGTTGGCCGCTTTTAACGAGGGCAAGCCCATCACGCTCAATTTAAGCTCCCGCGTAAAGCGGTGCCCACGTGCTTGCAGCATTTCATCTAACACCTCGTCGTAGAGGTCCTCGGTGTTAAACATCAATCCATCGAGATCGAAGGCGACCGCTCGAATCGCTCGTTCTTGGGGGTTTTGCGTTGTATCAACAGGGTTTGTAGCCACTTACTCCCTTCCCGAATTGCTTTGAGGGTCCATAATGTAAACTCAAGTCTCCGACGATCGGACCACGGCTTGTCTCAGGAACTCTGCGAAAGAAATCTCTCTGCCCATGTCAAGCGATCGCACCGAGCAACAAACGACTGGCCAGATTAAGTCGGCTCGTGACCTAAGCCTCAAACCCAAGGCCCCCCCGGCTGCGGTGCAAGGCTATCGCATCGAGTCGCTGTTGGGTAGCGGGGCTTATGGAGAGGTCTGGTTGGCACTGGACAGTAAAACCGGTCGCCGCGTGGCGATCAAATTTTACACGCGAAAAACCGCTCTGGATTTTTCGTTGCTCTCACGCGAGGTCGAAAAACTCGTTTTCCTCTCCGCCGATCGCTACGTGGTGCAATTGTTGGATGTCGGATGGGATGCCAAGCCTCCCTACTACGTGATGGATTTCATCGAAAACGGATCGCTGGAAGACGAACTGACCCGCCGCCAAACGCTGCCGGTCGGCGAAGCCGTCGATTTGATTGAGGAGATCTGTATCGGCCTCATGCACCTGCATGGCAAAGGCATCCTGCACTGTGATCTAAAGCCCGGGAATGTCCTATTGGATCAGGACAAAAAACCTCGCTTGGCCGACTTTGGACAATCGCGGTTGAGTCACGAGCAAGCTCCGGCCCTCGGGACCCTGTTTTTTATGGCACCTGAACAAGCCAATTTACAAGCGGCGCCCGATGCACGATGGGATGTTTACGCGCTGGGGGCCTTGTTGTTCTGCATGCTCACCGGGGAACCGCCGTTCCGCGACGCTGCCATGCTCAAGAAAATCGAATCCACCGACGCCATGGAGGATCGCCTAGCCCATTACCGCAAACTGATTGATTCCGCCCCCAAGCCGATCGCCCACCGCAAAGTGGCCGGAGTGGACCGCAGCTTGGCAGATATCATTGACCGCTGCATCGACCGGGACCCCAAACAACGTTTCGCGAGCGTGCAAAGCGTCTACCAGGCGTTACGACAACGGGAACTGGCCCAAACCAAACGTCCATTGATGGTTTTGGGTCTACTGGGGCCGCTGTTGTTGTTGGCGGTCATGTCCGTTTTTGGCTGGAACGCCTATCATCGCGCCATTTCTCAAACGGATATCGCGATTAAAGAGCAAACGTTGGAAACCAGCCAATGGATCGCCGAACTGGCGGCCCGCTCGGCATCCGAACAGATCGACAATTACTTTCGCGTGCTCAATGATCTGGTGAACAATCCAATATTTCAGGATCGCTTCAGTGAACTGGTGGCCGAGGGCAGCAACACGCGGGGCATGATCGATCGGCTGGCCGACCCGTCCCTGAATGACAATCAACAATTGGGGGCGGTGCGTGAGGCACTGATTGCCAATCCTAAACGTCGCGAGTTCGAACAAAATTTCCTCGGCAAAAACTTACGCGACCAATCTAACCCCAGCGCGGCCAGTTGGTTCGTCTGCGATTACACCGGCACTCAACTGGCCTCGGTGTTCGACACCCGTGGCAAAGACGAAACCCGCGGTAAGAATTACGCATACCGAACCTATTTCACCGGTCGCAGCAAAGACGCCAAATTTCAAGCGGACGGTTTGACACTGTTTGACGTGTCAGACAATCCCGCCGAAAGAGAACACATCGACGGCGCCGTGATGTCGGCCATCTTTCTAAGTACCGCCACCAACACCTGGAAAATCGCCTTCTCAGCACCGGTGTACAAAGAGGGTAAGTTCCTGGGAATCGCAGCCGTGACCGCCAACATCTTGGGATCGTTCATTGAGTTCGATGATACCGATAACCAATACGTCATGCTGGTCGATACCCGGCCGGGCCCATTCCGCGGCACCGTGCTGGAACATCCTTTAATTAACCGCTTGCTCAAGGACGATTTACCAGAGAGTGAGGCACCCCGCCAAAAATTACCGCAAAACCTGACCTCCGTCCGCATTTCCGATGACGTTCTGAAACGCATCTCAAATCAGGATTTCGTACTCGAATCCTTTCGCGATCCGATTGCCGATGAACCGCAAGGCTCCGAATTCGATCGTAATTGGCTGGCCTCCTGGGCAGCGGTCACGCGACGGGGGCCCAAAGGACGTGTAAAGACTGGATTTAAGGTGATTGCAGTGGCCGATGAAGCGGGAGCCTTGGCGCCCTCGCGGACCCTGGGCCGGTATCTGGCGATCATGGGTTCATTGGCCGTGGCATTTTTCGTGCTCGTCTCCGTTGGCCTACTGTTTTTCGTCTTCCGCTCTCTGCGGAAAAGTCGCGAACGCGTGGCCCGCGCGCTCGGCATGGCCGTCGACAATACGTTAACTGGCCAAAGCCCCTTGGATCGAGAGACCATGGTACTGGCCCGCACGCCATCCCACGGTGACGATTAAACCGCACCTGACCCAGTCATCCTGAGAACATTGCCACAGTGGCCACGAAGGTTGGATGAATGCCCGAGAGAAGCAACCAAAACATTCTGGTTGGCTGCTGGCTCGCCAGCCGTATAACGCTCCAGCGGGCTAAAAAGGCAAGCGAGATCGAAGCGGGTCTGACAAGTTCCCGGCCAATTATCTGCCCACGAATTCATCGCTTCGTCCGCGCATGAGTAACGGCCGTGAATTTCTCTCCACGGCCGTTGGCTTCATTGCTTTTTCAATGGCGGGCGGCCATTCCCGGCCGCGATTCCCGGCCGCGATTCCGGCTAGGCCGTGCGGCGACGGCGGCGGCGACCCATGCCACCCAGTCCAACCACCAAACCGAACATCACCAAGGCGCCCGGTTCGGGAACACTGGTAAAGAACGAGATGTCGTTGCCCGTCCCGGCACCGTAACTGATGAACAGATCAAAGCCGCCGAAATTACCCACCAGGTCACCCTCGCCCAAGCCGCTGAACGTACCGGCCACCGCATTCGAACCGGCCACGTCAGCAAAGATGAATTCTTGGTTAAAGCCGAGGCTGAATCCATTAATCAATTGCACGTCCAAGCCCGCTCCATTTTCGATCGTCAGCAGGGCATCCACGTTATTCAGCAACAACCGATCAAAATCGGCGGTATCCAAACCGGCAATCTCGATCGTCGTTAGCGAGGTCGCTCCCAGTGTTACATCGCCACCAAATTCGATCGTGCCGGGGCTGTTCCCTGGATTTAGGCCACCCTGAAAGGTCACCTCACCGCCCCCGGTAAAAGGCCCGGTTCCGGATAGATCATCCAGAAACAACAGACCACTGCCCGTATCCACCTGAAACCCGCCGTTGTTTTGCATATCACCGGCGAGCGTCGAGGTGCCACCGGTCGTGTGAATCGTGCCGTTGTTAGTAAACGAACCCGACGTCAGACTGCCCCCGGCCATCGTCAATACACCGTCACTGGCAATCGTCGCCGCACCGGCGATGTTCAGATGCTGGTCGGTGCCCAAGGTCGTGGTGCCCGCATCGGTGTTAAAAGTGGTCCCATTGGTTAATGAGAAATGGCTTGCACCAATGGTCAGTGCCTGCGAACTATCGGTGATCTGCAAAGTCCCCGTATTGAAGTTAAACGTGCCAACCTCGCTGTTATCAAAGTTCCCGGTGGTCAGGCTGCCGCCATCCAAGGTCAACGTACCTGTGCTCCACAACTTGGTCGTCCCCGTGACGTCGACCAGACCGCCTTCCGATACCGTCAACGTACCGCTGCCACCTGCCGCAACGTTAGATCCACCGATGTAAAAATCACTTGAAGCATTCCACTGGCTGCCACTGCCGCTGACCGTCGCGGTGCCTGCAGAACCACCAAACTCTCCAATGATCCCAGCAACACTATTGACGACGCCCGATGATTGAACCTGCAATACGCCCGCACCAGCGCGGCCCACGAAAAGATTATCGGCACTGTTCCACTGACTTCCAGAACCTGCGACGGTCACTGTACCCGATGAACCATTATCAAAGCCGATGAAGCCATAGGCATTCTCGACGACTCCTCCATCAGAAATATTGAGCGACGCAGTCCCATAACCTCCGACCAATAGGTCGCCGCTATTGGCCCAGCGGCTGCCGCTGCCGCTCACCGTGGCCGCCCCCGTCGCCGCCCCCGTCGATCCGGCCCAAGTGCAGATGACACCCGTGGTATTACTGACCACACCCCCGTCCAAGACGTTCAGCGTTCCGTTGCCAGCCTCGCCCACAGACAAATTTCCCGAATTATTCCACTGGCTGCCGCTGCCGCTCACCGTGGCCACGCCCGTCGATCCGGGCCAAGAGCCGATGGCACCCGTGGTATTACTGACCACACCCCCGGCCTCAACGTTCAGCGTGCCGCTGCCGTCCCAGCCCAGGAGCAAAATTCCCGAGTTATTCCACTGGCTGCCGCTGCCGCTCACCGTGGCTACGCCTGTCGAACCCGGTTTGTGGCCGATGTAGCCCCGGGTATTACTGACCAGGCCTCCGTCCAAGACGTTCAGCGTACCGTTGCCGTCCCAGCCCACGTATAAATAGTCCGAGTTATTCCACTGGCTGCCGCTGCCGCTCACCGTGGCTACGCCTGTCGAACCAGAGGAAAGGCCGATGTAGCCATGACCACCATTGCTAATAGTGGATCCGTTGCCGACCCACAGATTGCCATTGGTACCCGTGTCACTGACCGTCAGCGATGTTCCGGAAGATGTATTCAAATCATTACCGGCGTTGACTTGGGCTGAATCCTGAATGCTCAGACTACCCGTACCACTGCCAAATGTGCTTGTTCCGCCCAAGGATAAACCGCCCGAGTTATTCAACTGGCTGCCGCTGCCGCTCACTGTAGCGGTTCCTGTCGACCCCGCACGGAAACCGATGATAGCCCCGGTATTACTGACCACACCGCCGTTCTCTACATTCAGCGTTCCATTGCCGGAATTGCCCACGTAAAAAAAACTTGAGTTATTCCACTGGCTGCCGCTGCCGCTCACCGTCACCACTCCCGTCGATCCGGACTCATGGCCGATGTAGCCCCGGGTATTACTGACCAGGCCTCCGTCCAAGACGTTCAGCGTACCGTTGCCGTCCCAGCCCACGTATAAATAGTCCGAGTTATTCCACTGGCTGCCGCTGCCGGTCACCGTCGCCACGCCTGTCGACCCCAAACCCGAGCCGATGTAGCACTTTGTATTACTGACCACACCCCCGGCCTCAACGTTCAGAGTTCCGTTGCCTTTATTGCCCACGTAAAACCTGTTCGAGTTATTCCACTGGCTGCCGCTGCCGGTCACCGTCGCCACGCCTGTCGACCCCAAACCCGAGCCGATGTAGCCCCTGGAATTACTTACCACACCCCCGGCCTCAACGTTCAGCGTTCCGTTGCCAAAGTTGCCCACGTAAGCAAAACCTGAGTTATTCCACTGGCTGCCGCTGCCAGTCACCGTCGCGGTACCCGTCGAACCCGAGTTGTAGCCGATGTAGCCCGCGTCGTTACTCACCACACCGCCGTCCTCAACGTTCAGCGTACCGCTGCCGGAATAGCCCATCAACAAATGTCCCGAGTTATTCCACTGACTGCCGCTGCCGCTCACCGTGACGCTCCCTGTCGTTGCAGAAGCATAGCCAATCAAGCCAATTGCATTACTGACCAAGCCCCCATTCTCGACGTTCAGCGTCCCGTTGCCAGTCTCGCCCACAGACAAATCTCCCGAATTATTCCAATGGCTGCCGCTGCCGCTCACCGTCACCGTTCCCGTCGAACCGCTACCGTAACCGACGTAGCCCCCCCAGGTACTACTGACCAGACCCCCGTCCAAGACGTTCAGCGTCCCGTTGCCGTTCCAGCCCACGGAAAAAAAACTTGAGTTATTCAAATGGCTGCCGCTGCCAGTCACCGTCGCGGTACCCGTCGAACCCGAGTTGTAGCCGATAAAGCCATCATTGGTATTACTGACCAGACCCCCGTTCTCTACGTTCAGCGTCCCGTTGCCTTCATCGCCCACGTACAACTTTGTTGAGTTATTCCACTGGCTGCCGCTGCCGGTCACCGTCGCCACGCCCGTCGATCCCTCCTGACTGCCGATGTAGCCTGCAGTATTGTTGACCACACCACCGGCCTCAACGTTCAGCGTGCCGTCGCCGCCGTCGTCCGAGTCAGATCCACCGATGTAAAGGCTACCCGAATTATTCCACTGGCTGCCGCTGCCGGTCACCGTCGCCACGCCCGTCGATCCGGGCGCAGAGGCGATTACCCCGGGGGAATTACCTACCACGCCCCCAGCCGCAACGTTCAGCGCACCGTTGACGTAACAAGTGCCCGGCACAGCAACACCAGTCGAACCTGAAAACCATACCAAACTGCCCATTGCGTGGCACCCATCGAGAGTGAAAGAGCCCCCATTGACGATTTGACCGCCCCGCAAACACGGAACATGCAGAA
>JAAEPL010000017.1 GCA_024232675.1 Planctomycetaceae bacterium | reverse complement strand
CAACAAAAAAAAGTAAGAGGCTATGGCGCAACGGTTAACGCGTCGGATTCCAGACCCGAAGACTGGGGGTTCAAATCCCTCTAGCCTCACATTCTTTTTTTTTTTTTTTTTTTTTTTTTCACTCACAAACACAACATATTAAACACTTCTCGTTAGTCTAGATGGTCAGGATACCAGGTTTTCACCCTTGCTACCCGGGTTCGATTCCCGGACGAGGCATATATCTTTTTTTTTTTTTTTTTTTTTTTTACTTTTTTATTTTTTTTATTACATTTTTTTTTTTTTTTTTTCTTTCTTATTTTTTATTTCTTTTTTCTTTTTCTTTTTTTTATTATTTTTTTTTTTTTTTTTTGTTTTTTTTTTCACTCAACATTTCAAACACTCCTCGTTATTCTAGTTTGTCATGATACCAGGTTTTCACCCTTGCTACCCGGGTTCGATTCCCGGACGAGGAATATATCTTTTTTTTTTTTCGTATCACACACACACATAAATTTATATAATCACATGTTTTCAGCAAAAAAATACTTTTTTATTTGTTTATCACATGCACATATATCATTTCTTCATGCGTGTAATTTCACAGAGCACATACTTT
>JAAEPL010000016.1 GCA_024232675.1 Planctomycetaceae bacterium | reverse complement strand
ACTCAGAGATCCGTTGTCACTAAGCCAAAGACGCACGGGACCCCAATCCTCCGTGACAATGAGATCTAACCATCCGTCATCGTTGGCATCTGACCAGATAGCTGATGTGACCATGCCGGCGTCTTTTAAGCCAGGTGCCACATCATCCGTGGCTTCCACAAATTTGCCATCCTCGTTCAACAGCAGCGTTGAATTGGGAGTCGTGGGATAAGCGCCGACGTTTAGACGCGAGCCAATGAATAAATCAACATCGCCATCGCGATCAAAATCGGCAGGCGCGACCACGGAACTACTGTTCCGTAGATCGGGCAGGCGATCTTGGGCGTCTTCAAATACGCCGGAACCGTCGTTCAGATAGAGACGGTCGCGAAGTGTTTCCGCTCCAGGATCCGACTCGACACCGCCACTGGCCACATACAGGTCCATATCGCCATCGCCGTCGGCGTCAAAGAAAGCGGCTCCCATATCCTCGCAGTTAGAGTCTTTATTAAAGACCGCTTGGGGGTTGATTTCGAATTTACCATTGCCATTATCAATCAATAAACGACCTGGCCCACCCGCCGCTTGTCCCATGTAAACATCCATGCGACCGTCATTATTGATGTCAGCCCAAGCCATACCTGGTCCGAGTTGCGAGTGCTTGTTGGGTAGCAAAGGTTCGCGTTTGAAATCGTCGTACAAGATTTCGTTGTGCTTAAAAGCATCTAGCGCTGAACTCTCCTCAAACAGAGTTTTGGTTTTGCCGGTCGAAGCCAAGGCGGCAGGCACCGCACCTTTCTCCGTCACGACATATCGCTCATTACATTTTAGGTCTTCAAAAGTTTGCGTGATTCCGGAAGGCCAGCGAATCGTAGCTTTGCTGATGCTGGTCGCATCGCCGGTGCCAAAATGGGCAACCACCTCGCTGGAAGACATGAAGCCGCGGCCTGCTGCTAACCAACGCATTTGGGAACCCGATGCCTCATCCACGGTCACATCAATGCGAGCGCCAATCCCTTGAGCGTTGCTAGTGCCGCCGAGTAACTGAAATTGGATTGAGTTGCCGGCGTTGACGTCGTTTCGGTAGACCCGGATCGGTTCGTTAAATCCGTTGACAACGAGATCCAAGTCACCATCGCCATCCAGATCACCGGAAGCTGCTCCGGTGCTGACGCCAGAGTGGTCGAGTCCCCATGCCTGACTAACGTCTTCGAATTCCAGGTCGCCAGTGTTGCGGTAAGCGCGATTTTCTAACGCGTAAACGGGCTTGTCGATCCAGAACTGGGTTTGCTCTTTTTTGTTGAGTTGTTTCAGTCGGATCTCGTCTTTGTAATCACCGTTGTACCAATCGCGTGACATGCCATTGGTAAAATAGACGTCTTCCCAACCGTCGTTGTCAAAGTCGTCGAACTTCACCGTCCACGTCCAATCCGTCTTGGCTAATCCCGCTAGAAATGCGACTTCCATGAATCGGTCCGTGCCGCTGTTTAAGAAAAGACAATTCCGCACGTATTGGGGCGGAGTCGGCCAATTCAAGAACCAAGCGGTGCTGTCGGGACCGCTCATGCCGCCCATCGAAAGTTTATCGCGGTAATGGTTTGTACCGGCCATGTCGGTCGCAAAGTAATCCATGCGGCCGTCGTTATTCACATCGGAAATATCAGAACCCATGGAGAACCATGGTGAGTGAGGAATCGAATCGACCATGACGTTGGTAAATGTGTATTCCCCCAAATGATTCTTGCCGTTGTTGCGATAAAGTAGATCGGCCCCTTTGAAATCATTGGCAACATAAAGATCCGGCAAACCGTCATCGTTGTAGTCCCACCAATTGGCAGATAAGCCTAGGTGCGCTACTTCTCCGATTTTGGTTTCTCGCGAGACGTCGGTGAACTTGTCTCCATCGTTACGGAACAAATGGTCAAATTCTCCGCCCGGTTCATGGATGGTACCCTTGTCCGGGTGCTGCATCAGATAGAAAGATTCGCGGAAATTAGGATTCAACGTCACTCGACCTGCACTGTCACGAAACGTAACGGACTCGTTGGGCATCGCGTCTTGCCGCTTCGTATCCAATCGATTGGTGACAAGGTAGACATCCAGATCACCGTCGAGGTCGTAATCAGCGTAGGCGGCGCACACACTGGCTCCGTTGTAATCGAGTCCCCACTCTTCGGCTTGTTCGGAAAAGTGACTGCCTTTGTTGATGTACAAGCGGTTGGGACAGCCGTAGCCGTAAACGTAGATGTCCAAAAGACCGTCGCCATTAAGGTCAACGAACGCGGCACCCACGCTCCACATGTCAGCGGGGTCAATTCCAACTTTTTCAGTCACATCTTCAAATTTTAAGTCACCGAGATTGCGATAAAGGCGACCCCCATCCTTCTGCCCTGTCACATAAACATCAGGGCGACCGTCGGCATCGTAATCTCCAATGGTCACACCGTGGGCAATGAACGAGGTCCCGAAAGCTGCCGAGTTTTGATCGTCTACGTTCCATTCATTAAAATAGTCGATTCCAGAATCTGCAGCATTGATCTCTGTGAATTGACCAGTTTGGTTTTGATTGGTTTGAAAGGGCTGACCTTTGATCGCGGGTAGATCAGCCAATTTGGCTTGTCGGGCGGCGATTTTGGATTCGTTGGCGACGACCATGGCATTAGTAGCATCCGCGACGTTCGTGCCGTCAACGCGCGCCTTTTTCTCTGCGGGTTGGCAACCTACCAGTCCCAGAACTAACAGAAGACAGAGAGTGGAAAATTGCCATGGAAGCAATCGGTTTATCTGAGGCATGGGGATTACGTGCGGAAACGAATAATGAATTTCTTAAAAATTGCCGGCCTATTAACCTTACGGATCTGGCAGCGTTACAATTCTTCGCTGCCCTAATAATGTTGATTTTTCGGGAAAATAAGCCATCTAAGTATACCCGGGCCTGACAAAAAGCGTCAAACGAATTGAGCAATCCGCGCGGTCTCAGAGCGCCCTTGCGGGTCGTCTGTGTTCAACAAACCCGCGACAGGCTATCGTGACGGGTGACAAGCAGGGTTTTGACCGATTAGGGGAGATCTACAAGATGATGTGGACTAAGACAATTTGCTCACCGTTGCTGGTATTGCTGGCTGGGTTGGTCGTTTGGGGTTGGGGTGATCCGCCCGCGGCAACGAGAGTTGCCAACGAAAAACAGGATCTTCCCGAGGTAACGGAGGGCATTCGGCCCAAGCTCACAAATTCAGCGTTGCCGGAAGGCATTCCCGCGCACGACGCGACGACCCAATCGGTCACCCCAAGGTGGTACCGGGGCAATCTACACACCCATTCGTTTTGGAGCGATGGTGACGATTTTCCAGAGATGATTGTTCGCTGGTATACCGATCAGGGCTACCACTTTTTGGCACTCACAGATCACAACATTCTTTCTCGGGGTGAAAAATGGATATCACTGGACACCGTCGAAAAAAGGTCCGGAGGACCGGAATGTATGGAAAAATATCAAACAGCATTTGGTGGGGACTGGGTTCAAATACGTGAATCCCAAGGCGCTACCCAAGTGCTCCTTTGTCCTTTGGATCGCATCCGGGAAAGATTCGAAAAGGAGGGAGAATTTCTTTTGATCGAGGCGGAAGAGATCAGTGATTCTGTTAACGGAAAACCGCTCCATATGAACGCTTCTAATCTTGAGCAACTGTTGCGTCCTACTGGTGGAGCGAGCGTACGTGAGGCCATTGATTCCAATTTGCGTGCAGCCGCGGAGCAAGCAGAACGAACAGGGCGACAGATTTTAGTCCACCTCAACCATCCCAATTTTGGTTGGGCTGTGACGGCAGAGGACCTAGCTGCGGTAACCAGGAATCGATTCTTCGAGGTCTACAATGGTCACCCCGGCGTCAACCACAATGGCGATGCGAATCGACCCTCAATCGAACGCATGTGGGACATTATCAATACCCTGCGAATTGACAAATTCAACGTCCTACCACTGTTCGGTCTAGCAGTCGATGATTCGCACAGCTACCACGGAAAGCCGGGCGGTAGCCATCCTGGACGCGGGTGGGTTTGCGTCCGCGCTGATGAATTGAATGCAGAGCAACTCATCGGAGCGATGCACCGGGGAGATTTTTATGCCTCCAGCGGCGTTGAATTAAAGACGCTCCAATTTGATACGGAAAATAAAGTCCTGCAGCTGGAAATTGTTCCTGCTCCGGGCGTAACTTACCAAACGCAATTTATTGGGACCCGAAAAGGGTACGATGAGACAACGAAATCCAAAGAAGATGCCGAGGGAAAACCGGTGCCGGGAACGCGGGTCTATTCCGCTGAGATTGGTGAGGTGTTGGCAACCTCAGCCGAACTGCAGCCGACGTACCAGTTAAAGGGCGATGAACTGTATGTCCGGGCGGTCATCACGGCCAGCTGCGACCATCCCGATCCCTCTTTCTCAGGTCAAAAACCGCAAGCTTGGACTCAACCGGTGGGCTGGGAGAAGTAAGGCACGGCAAGGCGACGAATTAACTGTTCCCAGGCGCGTCCCAAAATACCGCTAACCAAATCGTCTGCGGATTTTCGCTGGTCGTGATCACTCGATGCCTCTGGTGCGGCTCGATATGCAACCAGGTCCCGGTCTGTAAGGTCACATGGCGACCATCTGCAAATGCCACAACGGCCTCGCCCTGCACAACGAGCACGAATTCGTGGTCTTGTTGGTCGTACCAGAATCCCGAGGGCGAGGACTGCCCGCTCGAAACAATCCGCTCAATCCGTAATTGGCCCGATTGGACAAGGGTTTCGAAAACTTCGTTGGTGCCGTCACCCTTGGGGTCACGCAATAAATTGCCACTGATCATCTTTTCACTTGTCGATTGAGGCTGCAGTATTTGCGAAACAGCAGGTATGTGGGGCAAACGATCTTGATCATTCTTCTCGATCACGGGAGCGGTTGCCGTCGGATCGAATACTCCGCACTTCCTCGCGCAACTGGTGCACGGCACGGTTCAATTCGTCAATCGCTCCCAGCACTTCGCGACGAAACGGATCTTCTTCATTAGGTGCATGGTGATCGACTGCGGGTCGTTGATGCCTTTCACTTTGCAGCCGTCGCTCTAGGTGTTGCATTTGTTCTTCAACTTGGTGCGCCATTTCCTGAAGACCAGCTTCCCTTAAATGTTCTCGAGCAACTGCTAAATGTTCTAACCGTCGGTGCGCCTCTGCCATCTCCGGTCGCTCTTGATGACCGTTGGAGGGTGTTTTGATCCGGTGATGCGTTTCAGCGAGCTCCATTTGCAGCCGAGCTATTTCTCTCTCCATCTCGAGAGTTCGTATTTCTTTTCGCAGTGATTCTGTTCGCACATCCGAGCTTCGCTCTGGCCGCTCGCGTTGCATCTGCTCGCGAGCAGAATGCAGACCATCCAGTTCGCGGTGAAGCGAATCGATTCGCGATTCCATTTCCGCGCGAGCAGGGCCCGGGCGCTCTTGTCCCTGCACAGGGAAAGTTATGAGGAGAGGTAAGAAAAGACATATGGCCAAGGAAATTCTCATGAATCGTTCTCTTAGATTTGAAATGGGAGGCATGCCCCGCGCGGGCTTTAAAAATAAAAAATGAAAACGGGTAGGTTTTCAACTTTCAAACAATTAAGTCTTGTAAGACACGTCCGTGCACGTCGGTTAGTCGGTAATCCCGACCCTGAAATCGCCACGTCAACTGTTCGTGGTCAAGTCCCAATTGATGCAAGATGGTGGCATTCAGATCGAAAACCTCCACAGGATTTTCAGTCACGTTATAAGAAAAGTCATCGGTCTTTCCGTACGTGATACCGGGTTTGATACCGCCACCCGCCATCCAGATGGAAAAATTTCGCGGGTGGTGATCACGACCGTACGTCTGATCTGTGAATTTACCCTGGCAATACACGGTGCGTCCGAACTCACCGCCCCAAACAACGAGTGTGTCGTCTAACATGCCACGTTGCTTAAGGTCTTGAATCAAAGCCGCCGACGCCTGATCCGTATCTTTGCATTGTTTGGACATGTGATCGGGCAGGTCATTGTGCTGGTCCCAACCCATATGAAAGAGTTGGATAAAACGGACGTCCCGCTCAGCCATTTTTCGAGCCAGTAAACAATTGCGTGCATAGGTGCCCGGTTTCCGCACGTCCGGTCCGTACATCTCCAAAATGTGTTCAGGTTCATCGGAAATATCTGTTATCTCGGGCACTGCCGTTTGCATGCGGAAAGCGAGTTCGTATTGGGATATCCGTGTTTCAATTTCTGGATCACCAACCTGGGCACTTTTGATTTGGTTCAGGCTTGAGATATCGTCCAGCATTTCTCGACGCAATTGCGTGGTGCAGCCGGCTGGATTGTCCAAATACAAAACGGCTTCCTGCCCACTGCGGAGCTTGACGCCTTGGTGTTTTCCGGGCAAAAAACCACTGCCCCAAAGACGATCGTAAAGCGGTTGACCGGCAGCCCTTCCTGTGCCCCGTGAGACCATGACAACGTAAGCTGGCAGGTTTTCATTGGCGGTCCCTAATCCATAGGCAACCCAAGCGCCCATGCTGGGCCGCCCTGCCAACTGGAAACCCGTCTGGCAAAACGTGATAGCGGGATCATGATTGATCGCGTCGGTTTGCATGGAGTTAATGATGCACAGATCGTCGGCAACTTTCGCCGTGTAGGGCAAAAGTTCACTTACCCAAGCCCCCGATTCCCCATGTTGGTTAAAGCGAAATTTGGAAGGCGCGATGGGAAAGCTTTTTTGGCCGCTGGTCATACCCGTTAGACGCTGCCCTTGGCGAATTGAATCCGGGAGTTCGGTCTTTTGAATGTCCACCAAATTTGGCTTGTAATCAAAGGTCTCTAGTTGAGACGGTGCACCGGACTGAAACATGTAGATGACACGCTTGGCTTTGGCAGCCGGATGCGGAATACCGTTTGCTTTTTTCTGCAGCGCCTTCACGGCGAAGGCTCCAAGGCCAATCCCGCTGGTTTGAACAAACTGACGTCGATTGAATTGTTGTGCGTATTTTAAAACGTTCATGCTGCGAGCCAACGGGCAACGTTGACTACTCCTTGGTAATGACTTCGTCGAGATTTAAGATGACACTGCACACGGAAGCGTAAGCCGCTAATTCAATATTCGAGAGCGTCGTATCCGGTGCGAATTGGCCTACTTGGATATAAGCCTTGGCGGTTTCTGGCGCGGCTGAAAACCGAGCAGCGTATTTCTGGTAAGCGGTTCTTAAAACCTGCAACTCCGGTGGCGTTGGCCAACGGCAAGTGGCTTTGCGAAATGCCGACTTCAGACGGTCTTCGTGATCGGTGTGGTCCTGCATGATATCGATAGCCAAAGCTCGCGCGGCTTCGACGTAGGTAGGATCGTTCAATAGAGCCAATGCCTGCAACGGTGTATTCGTACGGTCGCGGGATACAGCACATAAATCGCGGCCCCCTCCGTCAAACGTGGTCATGGTCGGATGCGGCACGGTGCGCTTGCGATAGATATACAGCGAACGACGGTAAAGGTCTTCACCTTGAGCCTGTTGGTAAGCCGGTTCACCAGCACCTCCAGCGAGATCGGCCCACAGTCCTGTTGGTTGATAGGGCTTGATCGAGGGACCCCCTATGCGATCGACCAGTAATCCACTGACAGCCAAAGCATTGTCACGAAGTGACTCCGCCGGCAATCGAAAACGCGGGCCCCGTGAGAGCCAGCGATTTTTTGGATCCCGAGTGAAGGCTTCGGTGGACGCGCTCGATTGTTGCCGATAGGTAGCGCTGGTCACAATCAACCGCTGAAGTGCTTTGATATCCCAGCCATTGCGAACAAACTCGGTCGCCAACCAATCTAATAATTGAGGATGTGAGGGGGGAGAGCTCTGCACGCCGAAATTTTCAGGCGTGTCTACAAAGCCGACACCGAAAATGCGACTCCAAAAATGATTGACGGCAACACGCGCTGTTAAGGGATTGTTTCCATCGACTAACCACTGCGCCAGCTCTAGGCGATTGTGGGGCGATGATTCGGTTCTGAATAAAGACGGTACGCCAGCAGAAACGGGCTGTTGCGAATCGGGTTGATCGTATTGGCCGCGCATTAACACAAATGCCTGACGGGGTTCCGCCAACTCCTTCATCACCATAGTAGTAGGCATTTGTTTCTTGATTCTATTTCGCTTTGACTCAGCCTGGCGAAGCTGCGCCAGCTCATTTACCGTTTGAGAATACAGGAATAGGTCTTCGATTTCGCTGCGTTGCGATTCTGAGAGTTGAGGTTCTGTCGCTTTAATCTGGCGGGTCAGTGTCGCTTGAAAGAGTCGCTTTGCGGCCTTGGCTGAAAGATCCGTATCCCAAATTCGGAAATCAGAAATCAAGCCGGCGAAGGGAGTCGTTTGAGCTCGATGTCCCAGCCATAATGGGTGATCGGTGACGGTTGTGCCGTCGAGAGAATCAAGATTCACTGCCACGGGCACCTTTTGGCCATTCATGTAGACTTGGATGTCTGCCGCTTTTCCGGGTGTGCGGACAGCAACCACGACGTGCGTCCACTGGTCTTTAGGTAAGGGCATTCGCGTCGTTATTTTTGTGCCGTTACCCGGCCAATCGTGGATCAAGTGAACATTCATGCGTCCGTTGGGCATGAGGAGCATATCGAAACCCCGGTAAGCCATCGCTTCATCCATGCGACTGACAATGGCTCCAAATTGCGTCGGCTTCACCCACGCGCTTACGGTAAAGTTTTTTGTGGCATCAAAATCAAAAGCAGCGCCGAGAACCACGGGGCGTTTGTTTTCCTTCGTCAACGAAACGGCTCTTCCGATTGCGGTCGTTGAGAGAACCTCGGCATCACGTAAGTTATTCTCGGTCGATTTTACGAATGCGGGCCTGGCGTCTTCGTCAGGCGTTAAGAAAGTCAGTACTTCGTTTGGCAATGCCAAGGCGGCGTCTGTTTCCTGATGTAAATTCTGTTGCCAGTTTTTTTGTGACTGAGCGGCCGTTTGTTTTTTTTGTGTGAGTTTTCGTTGCGCGTCTGCCACAAGTGTTTCGGCTTCCGCGAGTTGATCTGCGAATTCTTTCGTGGGGACCGAAACCAGCGGACCGGCATTCCCACGACGTTCGGTATAAACGCCTTGTTCGTCGACGTTGTAGAAATAAGAAAAGAACTGGTAAAATTCGCGCTGGGATATCGGATCGTATTTGTGGTCGTGACACCGAGCGCAACCCATCGTAAGGCCGAGAAATACCGTGGACGTGGTCTCTACACGGTCGACGACATTCTCCACTAACCATTCCTCATTAATCGATCCGCCCTCGGTATTGGAGCGATGGTTGCGGTTAAAACCCGTAGCAATTTTTTGCTTCAGGGTAGCATCGGGCAACATGTCGCCCGCCAATTGCTCAATAGTGAATTGGTCGTACGGCATATTGTCGTTGTAGGCGTCAATCACCCAATTTCGCCATAGCCACATACTGCGACGAAAATCATTTTGATAACCGTTGGTGTCGGCAAATCGCGCGGCGTCTAACCAAAAGGTCGCCATGTGTTCGCCATATCGGGGCGAGGCTAATAAGCGATCTACTAGTTTTTCGTAGGCTTGCGGATGATCATCCGTCAAAAAGGTGTCGATCTCGGCAGGCGTGGGTGGCAACCCAGTCAGGTCTAGGTGAAGACGCCTGATCAAAGTGGTTTTGGTAGCGGTCGGTGAAGGTCCGCTACCGCGTGCTTCCAATTTCGCCATGACAAACTGGTCGATGGGATTCCGCGCCCACGATTGGTTTTTAACGTTGGGCAATGGCGGTCTTTGGGGTTGCTGAAAGGCCCAATGTCCCTGCCACTCGGCACCGTCAGCAATCCAGCGTTCCAGTAATTTGATTTGTGTTGCGGTAAGCGGTTTTTTGGTTTCTGGCGGAGGCATAAGTTCGCCTTCATCAGCGGAGCGGATCCGCCGTACCAGTTCGCTGGCCGACAGGTCACCCGCCACAATGGGATGCTCTCCAGAATCGGCTTCTCCTAAAGCACTGGCGAGGTCGTCCAAGCGAAATCCGCCTTCCCGTGTCGCAGCGTCGGGGCCATGGCAGGTAAAGCAATGATCGGCGAGAATAGGACGAATATCACGGGAAAAATCGATGGTATCCTGTGCAGCGAGGGGAACGACATTTAAGGATCCCACAGAGATCAAGTAAAACAGAAAACATTTCATGGTAGGCGCGATCCAACAGGACGGTAATATCGTGTTCTTACTTAACGGCACGAATCACAGGCATCAATTGTAATGCGAAAGGTCGATCCATGCGAAGAACCTCAAAGATAACCCTGGTATTAGCAGCATTGATATCATTTTCGAGTGATTGCCAATGCGCTTTGGCGTGGCAAGGTGACATTGCCCCTCAGGATCAATGGTTCCAGTGGCGTGGCCCCCTAGCGACGGGTGTTGCCCCGCACGCGACACCTCCCGCTAATTGGTCCGAAGATACCAATATCGCGTGGAAAGTGCCCATGGTCGGAGAGGGTATTGCGACACCGATTGTCTGGCAAGATCGTATTTTTATTGTGACGGCGGTTCCCACCGACAACGCACCTGAGACACCTGTGGAAAAAGATGAACGGGCGATGACCCGTCCACCCAATCAAATTTTTCAATTCAAAATTGAATGTCGAAGTTTAGAAACCGGGGCAATCTTATGGGAAGACGTGTGTGCGGAGCTGGCCCCTCACGAGGGACGTCATAAAACGAGTTCTTACGCAGCCGCCTCACCCATGACCGATGGCAAGCGTTTGATTGTTCCCTTCGGCTCATTTGGCGTATTTGGTTATTCCCTAGATGGCAAACCGTTGTGGTCGGTTGATCTGGGTGATATGCACACCCGCCGTGGTTGGGGCGAAGCGACATCACCCGTGCTCGTGGACGACCTGGTGATCATGAACTGGGACAATGAAGACGATTCGTTTATCTATGCTCTGGATGCCAGCAGCGGGGAAATTGTTTGGAAGGTTGCTCGTGACGAGCCCACCACTTGGGCAACGCCATTGATCATCCAGCGAAACAATTCCAAACAGGTGGTCACCAACGGTACCAATGAGATTGTGGGTTACGATCTCAAGACTGGGAAACGACTGTGGGCGACGCAAGGCACTACCTTGAATGCGATTCCCTGCCCTGTCGAATTTGGCGACAGTGTGATTTTGATGGCGGGCTACCGAGGCAACCGCGCGGTCTCATTACGGATTGGTGACTCCGGTGAGGTAGTACAAAATTGGGAGCTTAACAAAGGGACTCCCTACGTTCCTTCTCCCCTTCTATCAGACAACCGCCTGTATTTTACACAGTCGAACAAGGCTATTTTGCATTGTGTGGATGCGTCAACCGGTAAGCATTTTTATCCGGCGAAGCGGATGCGGAACCTGGAAAACTTATACGGCTCTCCCGTGTCTGCTAATGGGTTGGTTTACATAGCTGATCGTAGTGGTAACACACTCGTGTTCAAAGACGCGGAAGAGTTTCAAGTGGTTGCCACGAATTATCTGGATGATCAGTTTGATGCTTCCCCGGTCCCGGTCGATGATCGCTTGCTGATGCGTGGGAGAAAGCACCTATATTGCATTCAAAAACCATAGCGGTCGGTTGCCGGTAATACACAACAGGCGTTGCAAAACCAGCTTTTTCTATTACCGTACAGGTCTCTCTTCAAACCAGCTATTTATTAAGTACCTTCACGGAGAACACGACATGAATCTTCTTACAAATCGTTTTGCCACTATTTGTTTTGCAGCGTTGGTGGTAATGGCCGGAGTGGCCGAAGCCCAAACCAAAAAGACGACTCCTCAACTTAAAGGCTCTTGGAAGTTTGATCGCGAATCATTGGACGGTAAAAAGGTCAAATGCGTGATTTGTCTAAAGGAGGTGGATGGTAAGTTGGTCGGTGAGTATTCCGACAGCGAAAAATTTAAACAGAAGATCAGCAGTGCCGTCGTCAAAGGCGACGAGGTAGAAATCAAGATCGCTCCGAGCGACAAGTGGACGGCGAAGACGGTATTCAAAGGTAAAATGGATGGCGACAAAATAACAGGCACCGCCAATTATTACAGTTCCGATCCCGACAAATGGAAAGCGACCCGCTTTATCTCCCTAGATGAGGCTGCCGGTACTTGGCGAATGGTTTTTACCACCCCCGATGGAACAGAACGAAAACCTGAATTTGTACTTTCCGCCAAAGATGGCAAGCCACAAATTAAAATGAATCCTGCGGAAGGCGATGATGAAACTGGCGAAGCAGAAATCAAAAATGTTAAATACAAACAAGGCTTGTTGGTGTTTGACATGACACTCGATTTTCAACAACAAGAGCTCTCTCTGGAATACGAAATCGAGTTCATGACAACCGACACAATCGAGGGCTCCATGTACTTTGAGCTGAAAGCAATCGGTCAGGGGGGCGAAGTTGATTTAGAGGGCGAACGCGTCAAGTAAGCTCACATCCCGGCACAATCTCACCTCGCAAGCACCATCGGCTGCGAGGTTTTTTTATGGATATGCGGCCAACCAGAAAATTAAACAGAGTGGTTGGAGAGTTCGATTTTTCACCAAAATTTCGGCAAATCGTTAAACCCACCACGAATCCGCAAGAGTGATGGCGAAACCGGACCACGCTGATTATTCTGGAGGCTTTCCATCCCATTCCCTTAGGTTCGCTAATAGATCTGTGATGAAATTTTCTTTAACCGCTGCTCTCGCGTTTTCCATATTCATGCTGGCGCCCATGGGGGCTCCCACCCTTTATGCTCAAGTGGACATGGAAGAAAAACGTCCACTGGATCACGAGGATTACGCCAAATGGAACTCGCTCGGAGGCCAGAATTTTTCCCCTGATGGTAATTGGGTCAGCTACACACTTTCACCTGCAGAGGGTGATGCCACACTAAAAATTCGGCAGGTCGATTCTGCGAAAGAGTTCTCTGTGTTGCGTGGTCAGCGCCCGCGATTTACCGATGATAACCAATACGTTCTGTACGTCGTTGCCCCTAGCGAAGAGGAAGTGAAACGCCTCAAGAAAGCCAAGGTCGCCGATGGTCAAATACCAAAATCGAAATTGGAAATCCTGAATCTCAAGACCGGCAAGTCCGTCTCGATTCGGGACGTTGCCAATTTTTCTCTACCTGCAAAAGCAGGCGGTTGGGTTGCGTTTAAGACGATTGAGCCGGCAGCCAAAGAAACGGCGCAGGAATCTAAATCGAATTTGAGCGTGACCTACGAGATAACGCCTGAGGGTGTTAAGCGAAGTGGCAAGGCGGCTAAAAAGCCCAAGAAGAATTCAAAGCAGGAGGCGGCTGGCAAAAAGAAACCTGCGAAAACAAAGTCGCCCGCTGAGAAAACAGCCAAGAAAACCAAACCCAACCAAAAGAAAAAAACCAAAAAGAATGGGACAACGTTGGTGTTGCGAAATCTGGATTCGCAATGGGAGCAAAGGATTCCGTTCGTAACCAATTTTCGATTTAGCGAAGACGGAAAGCAACTGGCCTACGCAACGTCATCGGATGCAGAGAAGGACGGTGCGGGTGATGGTGTGCACCTGATGGATCTCGCCAAATTAACGACTCGGCCAATTTCGTCGGGCGTGGGTAACTACGGCCAAGTGGTCTTCAGTAAAGATGGAAAGCAAATTGCTTTTTTGTCAGACAAAGACGATTACTCGGCGGAGCAACCGAACTGGGCACTTTATCGCTGGAGTAAAGGCGCTAAGCAGGCTAAGAAAATTGTGGCCACCGACACCAAGGGGTTTCCCAAGGATTGGATCGTTGCCGAAAAATCAGCCCCTTTATTTGCCGAAAACGGCAAGCGCATCTACTTCAACACGCGACCCAAACCAGTCGCCGAGAAAAAGAAAGCCGAGGGCGAACAGGAGAAGAAGGCAAAACTGGACATCTGGCACTGGCAGGATCCCTACTTACAACCCCAGCAATTACTGCAAGCACAGCGGGAAAAAGATCGTAGCTATCGCGCTGTTTACGATGTGTCGAAACGCAAGATGATGCAGTTAGCAACCAAAGATATTCCTCTGGTGGTCAGCGACCCACGTAGTGAATCGTCGTGGGCGTTAGGGGTGGCTCCCGACCAATACAACAAAATGCGGTCGTGGGATATTCAGTCCTTTTCCGATTGGTATTTGATTGACTTAAAAACGGGCGAGCCTCGCCTAGCAAGAAAGATGGTCCGGGGTTCCGCGTCTCTTTCGCCGCAAGGCAAATATCTGATTTGGTGGGACGGTGAAAAACGAACCTGGTTAGCATCGCCAACGGCGAAACCTAAAAAAGATGAGCCTGCCGAGGCGGAGCCTGTAGATATCGGGAAGGCGATTGGTCAGCCGTTATTCAACGAATTGCATGATACGCCTTCGCTGCCCGAACCGTATGGCATTGCGGGTTGGTTAGACGATGACAAGCATGTTTTGATCTACGACCGCTGGGATATTTGGCAGGTAGATCCATCCGGAGAAACAGCTCCCGTTTGCCTTACCGGCGGCCAAGGTCGAGATCAGCAAGTGCGTTTTCGGGTTGTTAGGTTGGATCGTGAGGCGCGGACGATTGACCTGCAAAAGCCACAAGTTCTTTCAGCTTTTGTGCACGCAGACAAATCAAGTGGTTACTACCAAATGGACCCAGTGGAAAATGCGGCGGCCGAGCTTAAACCACTCATCGTACTGGATGAAAATGTGAGCGGCCTACGCAAAGCGCGAGACGCGGATGAGGTGATGTTCACGCGACAAACCTTTGACCGTTATCCAGATCTCTGGGTCAGCGACATGAACTTCAAGAAACTCAAGAGGATTAGCCGCGCCAATCCCCAGCAAGACAATTACGTTTGGGGTACTTCCGAGTTGGTCAAGTGGAATGCCAAAGATGGTCAGGAATTGGAAGGGTTGCTTTATAAACCTGAGAATTTCGACCCGCAGAAAAAATATCCCCTGATGGTTTATTTCTACGAGCGCAACAGTGACAACCTACATCGGTACTACACCCCTGCCGCAGGACGTTCGATCATAAACTTTAGTTTTTATGTCAGTCGCGGTTACGTGATTTTTGTACCCGATATTCCGTACAAGGTGGGTGAGCCTGGACCGAGCGCTGCTAACGCTATTTTGCCCGGTGTCGAGCATGTGGTTTCAAAGGGTTTCATCGACGAGAAACGCATTGGCATGCAGGGTCACAGCTGGGGAGGTTACCAAACGGCTTACCTCGTCACCATGACGGACATGTTTTGTTGTGCTGAGTCCGGTGCCCCCGTCAGCAACATGACCAGTGCCTACGGAGGCATCCGTTGGGGGACCGGTATGAGTCGCATGTTTCAGTATGAAAAGACGCAAAGTCGGATTGGGGAAACGCTTTGGGAAGCACGTGATAAATATATTGCCAACTCGCCGCTGTTTTTCGCCGACAAGGTCAACACACCCCTGCTCATATTGCACAACGATCAAGATACTGCCGTCCCTTGGTATCAAGGGATTGAGCTTTTCGTAGCGATGAGACGGTTAGAAAAACCATGTTGGATGCTGAACTACAATGGTGAGCCCCACTGGGTCATGAGCGATGAAAATCGCATGGACTTTGCCAAACGCATGCAGCAGTTTTTCGATCATTACATGCTGGGCGATCCGATGCCTATCTGGATGGCAGAGGGAATTCCCGCCGTCGATAAAGGTGAGAAATTTGGGTTTGAGTATGTGGAAGAACCAGAAGAGAAACCCGCTGCCGATCCCGCCAAGGAAGGTCAAGCAGAGGCCTCCGAAGAGAAATAAGATGGTCGACTCCCAACGCCAGGATCGATGGAATATCGATCCTGGAGCGGGAAGTTAGGTTAGTGCGAGCTTAGCGTGGGCCAGGTGGCAGACGCTCCAACAGATAGTTCGTCATCATTTTTCGCAAGTGAGGCGTCGTGTTCTCGTATTCGCGGATACTGTGGGAACGGTTCGGGTAGGCCATCATCTGAAAGGGCTTGTCCTCTGCGATCAATTCGTTGATCAGTAACTCCATCGTCTGGTAATGGCAGTTGTCGTCACCGGTGCCATGGATAAGAAACAGGTTACCCTGCAAGTTTTTGGCATGAGTAATCGGTGAGCCCTCCCGAAATCCTTGGGGATTGAGGGTTGGGGTCTGCATATACCGTTCTTGATAAATCGTGTCGTAATACCTCTGGTCCGGAACGGGCGCTACAGAAATTCCAGTTTGGTAAAGCTCCGGATACTGAAAGAGGGCATTCAATGTTGAGCTTCCGCCGCCGCTCCATCCCCAGATACCAATTCTTTGCGCGTCGATAAATGGCATACGCTGCAAGGTGGCACTCAGGGCTGCTGCTTGATCGGCCGCATTGATGATACCAATCTTTTTGTAGATGGCTTTTCGCCACGCGGCACCCCGAGGGCATTTGGCGCCGCGGTTATCAAAACTAAGCACGATATAACCCTGTTCGCATAGCATGCGATGCCAAAGATAAGTGTTACCGTCCCAACGGTTGGCCACGGTCGTGCCCCAGGGTTCCCCGTAGACGTAAACCAAAGCTGGATATTTTTTTGCAGCATCGAATTTGGGGGGGTACATCGCCCAACCGTCGATGGTTAGTGATCCCCCTGCTCCATCGTCGATCTCAACTTGAAAAAATTCTTGTTTAATCGGGGGGAGTTCATCAATTGCTTGGCTCAGTTCCGCGTTGCTGACTTTGGATTGAATGCTCTGATGTCCGGGTAAGCTGACAGTTTCAATCATGGGCGGGGCACCAAACTGTGACCACGTGTGGACAGCATTGCTGCCGTCCGCGGAAACGCTATAGGCATGCCAACCAGACTGTTCCTGTGGGGTTAAGCGTTTGGTCTCAGTTTCACCAAAAGTCTGTTGATACAGGTAGCGACTTTTGGGGTCGTCTGGTGAGGCCAAGAAAATACAAGAGCGATTCTCTAGGTCGATGTGGAACAATTCAATCACATCAAATGCACCGGGCGTCAATAACTGCAAATCACCGGTATCCAGGTCCACTAAATAAATATGTTTCCAACCATCGCGTTCGCTAATGAATGAGAATTGCTTGCCATCCGGCGACCAGCGGATCCAGTCGCAGGCATCCACCCAAGCAGCATCTCGATCTTCAAAAACGGTGCGAAATTGTCCGCTTTTGGCATCCACGGCGTACACCGTATTGGTGTTCTGCAGGCGATTCAATCGTTGCAGCAAAAATTGATCGGTACCGGGGATCCAGTTGATTCGCGCGGGATAATTTTCACGGGGATCACCTGGCAGATCGAGGAACTTTGTGTCGCCAGAAACCATATCGTAAATGCCAATTGAAACCGCAGAGTTGGTGGTTCCGACTTTGGGATACTGGAAACGAATCAGCTTTGGGTACAGTTCGTCCGTGTTGTTGATCATGGTAAAAACACCAACGTCACTGGTGTCGAATCGCCAAAATACAATTTGTTGTCCGTCTTCGCTCCATTGAAAACCATCTCGTAAATCTAGTTCTTCCTCGTATACCCAATCCGATGTGCCATTAATGATGTCATCCGTTTGGGTTTGAGTGATTTGGCGAATCTGTCCGCTTTCGATTTGTTCGACATAAATATTGCGATCGCGCACGTAGGCAACCGATTTTGAATCGGGCGAGAATTTAGCGAACATCAAAGTCGCTTCTTCTGTGTCGGCTCCACCCAGTTTACGGACCGTACCGCTGACAAGATCGACAACCCAAAAATCTCCGCGTGTGTTGTACCGCCAGACGCGCCGCGAGTTATTGAAAACCAAGACTTTGTTTTTGTCGGGAGATACCTGAAAACTTTCTATGTCGATGGGGTCCGCCCCGTCTTCTGGAATCAGGTTCGCGGCCGAAATTAGCGTAGTTTGCTCACTCGTCCGGGGATCCACCAACACAATATCGTCGCCGTTATTCGAAGCGCCGGGTTGCTTGACGAAGTAGCGGTTACCCGTGGGCATCCAGTTGACAGAGAATCCGGCGGCGCGAAATTCGCCGCTGTCAAAAATTCGATCGACGGTCAATGGTTTTTGTTGAGCGATCGCTAGAGAGGGAATGCTACAAAGCCAAATCAATCCGATGAAACCCATTCGATACATGTCAATCCTTCTCTGGAATCAATTGTTTTTAACGTGGAAACCGCTGGCGAACGCTCTCAATCTTTTTGTGCTGCGCACAGCAGAGAGGTATTGGCGGTCGGTTTAATGCACCTCAATAACCCGTTCGCCTAAGACGTCCATGCGGGGCTGGATTCCGAGACCCGGTGATTCGCTGGCAGCCATACGACCGTTGATTCTCTGAGGAGCGCCCGCGGCGGTACTGACCGAAACGTAGCTGTTGAAATCGGTCGCGGTGAACTGATACTCTGGGGGCGTACTGTGCGCGAGTGATGCAATTGCCGAAGTGATAATATCGCCGCCCCAACTATCCTCAAGCGTCATCGCGATGCCCAATGAGACGCAAAGGTCCCGGGCCAGACGAGCTTTGGTTAAGCCGCCAAATTTGCTGATTTTAATGTTGACCACGTCCATGGCGTCATCGTGACTGGCCCGCAAAAGTTCGGCCATTCCGTGGATCGACTCGTCCATCACAAAAGGATGGTCGGTGCGGCGGCGAATCGATAAACACTCTTCATACGAGAGGCACGGCTGTTCGATATAGACATCAATGTCTTTTACCGAACGTACGACTCGCGCCGCCTCGTGTTTGACCCAACCGGTGTTAGCATCTGCGATAAGTTTGTCGCCCGGTTTTAATTGGGCGGCTACCTGGCGGATGCGTTCGATATCGACATCGGGATCCCCGCCGACTTTGAGTTGAAATCGACGGTAGCCTTCATCTCGATATCCAGCGACGTTACCGGCCATGGCCTCGGGGTCTTGTTGGGAAATGGCGCGATAAAGTGTGATGTCATCTCCTTGGGGCCCGCCCAACAATTCGCAGACACTGCGTCCGCTGACTTTGCCCAAGAGATCCCAGCAGGCCATATCGATGCCCGATTTTACATAGGCATGGCCCTTCAGGGCTGCATCCATTAATTGATTAAGGGGGCCCAGATGTAGGGGGTTCATACCGATTAGGTGGGGAGCTAATTCTTTGATTCCCGCTCGGACTCCCGCCCCATAGGCGGGAAGGTAGAAGGGCCCCAGGGGGCAGACCTCGCCATAACCGATTTGACCATCCTCCGTTTCCACAGCTACGACGGTGGCATCGAAGACGTCGACCGATTTGCCGCCGGACCATTTGTAGCTGCCTTCGTGCAGCGGCAAGTCGACTTGCCAACAAGAGATACGTTTAATTTTCATGTGCGGTCCTTTGGTTAGTTATTTAGCTAGGCCGGCTTCCAAGATGCTGGATTCGACCGATTTGGATTTGGTATGTTTGAATTTGGTATAGAATGCAGATTTGGCTCAATAGAAAGTTGAGTCAATAAATGGTTGATTCATGCAACAGGCCAATGGATGGAGCGTTGTATGTTAAAGTATCGTATTAAATATTTGCCTCGCCACCCCGTTTACCGCAATTGCGGTGTTGCGCTGAAGTTAACCTTGCATGACTGAGCCACAAAAAAAGCCTCGCGAAATTCGCATGTCCCGGCGTCTATTTTTCGCGTTGGCAATTGGCGGCGGTTCGGCAGCTTGTGTGGCCGCTCTGGCTGCCCCTCCCATTCGCGAACAACTCTTCGAAAAGCTGGATTCACAGACACTCGAAGAGCGAATCATTGCGGAAGCCACGGACAATCGGCGATCATGGATTCTCACTGCCGTGGAAACGGTATGCGCTTTCGGTGCCGTCGTAGGAGTGGGAAGTTTGATCGATCGCTTAACAGGGATCAAGCATGGGGGGCGAGCTGGCGACGGTGAGTTATATGCAGAGCAAGCGGAAGAAGCTCCTTTAGCAACCTACGTTCGAGATATCTGGTTGATCCCCATTATCGAAGAGGCTTTCTTTCGACTCATTCCAAGCTCCCTATTTGCAGAAGAGAAACCACCCAATATCCGTATGCACTGGGGCACGGGGCTGACCTCGGCCGCCGTGTTTGCAGGCATTCATAATTTCAGCAAACCGGAACCGCAGGTGATTGTCATGCATCTCGATTCCTTACCCGTTGAGCAATTCGCGATGGGAGCCTACTGGTGGTACGCGCAGCGTACGGGTGGATATTTACACGCCGCGGGTTCGCACGTGCTGTATAACAATCTATGCGAAGCTTCCTGGTATTTTGTGGAGTCCAAAAAACAGGCGGCGACCGGCGAAAGTGATTCTCGAGTTGACTCAGAAAGCGCTGCAGATGATCCCTAAGTCATTTTGGATATCAACTAGCGAACGTTTTGACCTCTGCGAGTTGGCCGATGCTGATTCTTAACGCCGACGAAATTGCCCGAGCGTTACCCATGGAGCAGGCGATTGCTTCCATGCAAATCGCAATGCAGGCGCTTTCTAGCGGACAGGCCGACATACCTTTGCGCACGCACCTCGAAGCGAAACAGGGAACCACGCTGGTGATGCCGGGTTGGGTGAATCATGGCGACCAGGAATCGCTGGCGGTCAAAGTCGTTTCGATTTTTAACGGAAACCAATCACGAGGGCTCGCCAACATATTGGGACTGGTTCATGTTCTGGATCCTGAGACAGGTGAACCCGTTGCCATTTTAAATGGAGCGGCAGTAACCGCGTTGCGAACCGCTGCGGTTTCGGGAGCCGCCACCTTCCACCTGGCCAATCCGGATGCTAGTCAATTGGCCATCATCGGCAGTGGACCCCAGGCGAAGAGCCACTTCCATGCCATGTGCGCGGTAAGACCTATTAAGAGAGCCCGTTTCTTCTCGCCGCGGCGCGCTCATGTCGAAAGGCTGGTCGCAAGTTTGGATACCCAAGTGGAACTGCACATTGCAGAATCTTCCGAATCGGCGACCTGCGACGCAGAGATTATTTGTACCACAACGAATTCGAATGTCCCTGTCATTACGAATGAGGCGGTCGCTGATGGGTGCCACATCAACGCCATCGGTTCCTATAAACCTGATGTGGTTGAAATTCCTGCGGCGGTAATACGGAGAGCACGCGTGTTTGTCGATCACAAAAAGACGGCGCTGTCCGAAGCGGGAGATTTGATCCAGCCCCTGCAACGCGGTGAAATCACAAACCAACATTTAATCGGCGAAATTGGCGAGTTGTTTTTGGGCCAGATTGCCGGCCGTCTCCATGCGGATAATCTGACCCTGTTCAAATCAGTGGGAAACACGATCGAAGATGTTGTGGCCGCGGGTGATATCGTCCGTAACGCTAAACGCATGGGACTGGGGCAGGAGATCTCACTGGATTAGGTGGACTTCAAGGAGTACCGAAAGCACATCGCTGAGCGGGAAATCACCCAAAACTAATGGAATGAAAGGACGAACTGTGTTCAAACCAAGCATCATGTTTTTTCTTGCGATTTGCCTGCCCTCTCTGCTGGAGGCTCAGGTATTTGATGAACGCATGAGCGATTGGCCTGTTGATTTCACGCTGCGCGGCACGGTCATCGTTTGCCCACAACCGAATCCAACGGAACAGGTCACACGCGACTTTTTACGGGCAGGTGGCAAGCAGCCCAGGGTGGTTGGAATCTTTTTTGACGAACCGATGAATGAACCTGATACGAACACGCTTCGTGAAGATGCTGAATCGCTTTACCTTTATCAACGAAAAAGTCGAGCGGGTGAACTTCGCCTGATGGAAATAGGGTCGTCGGATACAGAGTCGCAAACGGTGAAAAAAACACTGCAAAACGCAACCGCAATTTTTTTATGTGCGACTAATCCGCTGGACGCAGAGGCCAGGCAATGGTTGCAGATGCAGGCTCCCGAGTTTCATGACTGTGTCCGGCGAGGAGGGGTCATTTTGGGGTGTGGGGATGTTGGTCGACTTTTTGGAAGCCGGGAACTTGTGTTGCCACTGCCCAACTCAGCAGACTCTCAAGCGACGACGCGTCCGGGACTGAATTTGCTGCCGGATGTGATTTTGCAAACGGATTTCAAGGGAAGTGGTGCCAGTGTGTCTTTGCTGAATGTCTTATCCCGATTTCCAAAAGCCATTGGAATTGGCATGGAACCGCAAACCTGTTTGATTCTACGGGGCCGCAAGGTAGCAGCCAAAGGTGGGGGTCAACTTCATTTTTTTACCGCGGCAAATTCGCGGGTGCCGGTTCGCAAAAAAGCGATTGGCGAATCCAAAAATTCCCGTTTTGATCCCTATCAATCACTGGTTGATCTAACCGCGTGGCGGCGTGATGCCATTGATCGTACGCGAGAAATATTCCCTCCTGCAAACCCTGCCATTCCGTGTGTTCCGAAGGGCACATTAATGATCATAGGTGGTGGAGGAATGCCCGCAGGATTGATGGAACAATTCATTGAACGCGCCGGCGGGGAGAATGCAAAATTGATCTATATCCCTTGCACAGAACGAGAAACGTTGAGTTCCCGCGAGTCCAGGCTGGTCCAGTCGTGGCGTCAAAAAGGTGTGGCTTCTGCGGACGTTTTCCACACGAAGGATCGCTTGAAAGCCGATCGGGATGAGTTGTTTTTGAAGCCGCTGGCGGAGGCGACCGGAATTTTTTTCGGTGGCGGAAGGCAATGGAATTTTTCCGACTCTTATTACGGGACCAAGGCTCATCGCTTGATGAAAGCAGTGCTTGAGCGGGGTGGCGTGATTGCTGGTTCTTCAGCAGGCGCTTCGATTCAAGCGCGATATCTAGCAAGAGCGAATCCGTTAGGCAATCGCGATATTATGGCAACGGGTTACGAACGGGGAGGACTTGGATTTATCAGCGGTGTGGCCATTGATCAACATTTCACCCAACGCGGCCGACAAGCCGATATGAGTGCTCTGGTGAATCGCTACCCTCAATTATTAGGGATTGGAATTGATGAGCGGACAGCCATATTGGTGGAGAAGAGTCGGGCAGAGGTTATCGGTGAAGGGGATGTCTACTTTTATGACCGCCATCAACGATCGACCAAGGATAGACCAGATTACTTGAAACTAGGCGCCGGAAAAGAATACGACCTCGCGAAACGCGAGATCGTATTGCTTGACTAAATTTGAGAGGTTCCCGTCTGCGGCGAACGAGTGGCCTAATTCTCGAGATTGGCAGCCCGCAACTGTTCCAAAAGCTGGTTGATTTGGCGAAGGTTGGATTGAGTTTGGCGGATAACCAAAACGTGGTTTACCGCGATGATACTGCCTGAGCCACCGAATTCAGACCAAGAGCCTGGTGAAACGGTCTTGGTGATTAATCGCTGTAGCTGGTCCATGGGAGTGAGGACTTTTTTAACAGGTAACAGCAACGCCTTGCCCTGATGTTGGAGGGTGGGTGTGACTGGCGGCGCTGGCTTCGCCTCTTCTTCGGGCGTTTCGCTCTGCTGAGGTGGAATGGTGAAAATACCTCCAGCTTCCCCACCCAATATAACATCACCACTGCCACGGTTATGGGGTATGTGATCTGGGTGAAGCTGAATGGTGAGCGGCTTGATTTTTTTAACCAAATTGTCACAGTCGAATGTCATGACATTCAGCCATTCCAACTCACTTGCTACGTCGGTGGATATAATGTGAATCACACCGTCTTGAATGGTCCACGTGCAATCATAAGGCTTGACCAAAAGGTCAAGCGTGGTGGCTGCCCGTAAATCTGATGGGTGCGAAAACGTGACGAGAGACTCGCCATCTAAGTTGTAATCCGCCGCCGATTCATTGAGGATAATTGGAAGTCCCAGTTTTTTTTGCAAAGAGTTCACGACATCTTCGAAGCGGGTTTCATCGAAATCCACATGCACTAGGGTGTTTTCTAGCGTCTCAAATGTCGTACGTTGGTTCAAATGTTGGGGTTGGGGTCCGCTCTGCGCCATGGCTAGAGAAGCCAGCATTAATCCGCAGAACAAAGCGCTTGCGGTTGTGACGATAGAATTCACTGACATCTTACTTCCCTTCAATAAAACATTGGAATCTAGTTGCGAGCATTCGCAGGAAGTAACGAGGTGCCTATACGGTCGCACCTACGACTTTTCATGTCAAGAGAATTCACCACGAAGCAAATTTTCCGGCATGGTTCTTATTTGAACATTAGCCCAAGATTCACAAACTTTAATGAGTAAATGTTCACCAAACAGGGCGGTTTTAACGGAGCTCGGTTTTCAAGAAATGGAACGTGAAGTTTTTGGTTCCACCCATCAAGCTCGGAATAAGGACGCTCATGCCCCTCGTCGGCCTGTCACCTAAATTGAGGCGTTATTTTTGCACGCGAATAAGTCGCGGCTAAAAAAGGGAGCTGCATGCAAGCCGGACGTATCTGGCGATCAATAAACCTAAGACAGTTTTACCGGTTCGCCCATGGGAATTCGCTCTCGGGCTCTCACGTAACGTTTGATCGCTGATGTTGATTCTTCACAAAAACGATTTTGTTGGTGACGGATTAACTTAAGAAAAACGTTCGCCAGCCGCTGATTGGGTCGCGAAAAACTGCGAATGCGGTACAAGACGTTTCCGCTGACGGAATCGAGCGTAACCGAAATTTGCTCCTCACCCCTTAGCATGTGTCTCGGTAAAGTGCCCACCGTGAACGACCACAGATTTGGGTTGTTTGAGCTCCCATTACAGGCGACTACCCGTGTGCAGTGAACGGTCCAAACACTCGCAACTTGGGCAGCAATCGCTAGATGGTTCCCTGGTTCGGGATTTCCGTCAAATAGCAGCCGCATCCACGGCAGATTAAAACAGCCCCACTGCCCAAGTGCTTCCTTCGCGGCTTGAAAAGCTAGGCGGCCTTGCCCAATGCACACTTCGTGGTTGATATGGTGATATCCGCCAGGCATTAAATCGGATGACGTCATCCCTACCTGTGAATAAGAAAGGGGTTGCGCTGCCTGCTCGTCAAGCCAGTGGCGAATTCGTTGGTTTTCGGGGCGTTTCAGGTACAACATGCGGAAAATGCTGGGGAAGATTCGTATCCAATCCGCGAAACCGAATTTGCGACCTTGGATTAACGATTAATTGTCTGCAAATTGGCCGGTTCTGTTGGGGTGAAGATCTTGAGTTGTTTTTCCTTAAATGCTGCCTTGGCCACAATTTATGAAGTTTGGAAACCTTTTGCGTAACGGCACGGCGGAACGCGACATCCGAGATTGGTTGAGCGATAACGGTTATTACGGACGCTCGGCTAAATTCGCCGAGATTGAGCTCCACGCCATCCAGCGCCCGGGATGGCTACAAATCTTCCGATTTTCGGTGACAGCGAAGACAACCACCGACGACTGGCACGAACTCTATGGCGTGCTCCGCGATGACGAGCGTTATCGACGACTGGACATAGAGACCACCACGGATGCCAGCCTACGGGACCAAAGGCTGGAAGAGTGGTCAACGGGGTTGATTGTTCGCCGTCGCTCCCGTCGCCGGCAATAATTGGTGAAATCTCGCGAAGCCGATTTTTGCGATTGGCAGAGTCTGTTGGAGGATTGCCGTCAAAACAGGTGTGCTCGGCTATTTTGCCGTTTACAATGCCGTCATGCGATATTGTTTACTATGCCTCCTGATGGCCCTCTGTAGTATGACTGGGACCGACGCCTGGTCATTTCCGGTTGAACGTCCAAACATTCTTTTTATTGCCGTGGATGATTTGCGTCCCGAGTTAGGCTGCTACGGGATTCCGCACGCACAGAGTCCCCACCTCGATCGATTCGCAAAGACGGCAGTGACCTTTCAGAAACACTTCGTTCAGGTACCCACCTGCGGCGCCTCACGTTTCGCGATGCTAACAGGACAGTCTCCGCTCCAAAGTGGTGCGTTGGGAAATCAGAGTCTTTATCAAGGCAAAACTAGATTGCGGAGCAACGAGGGCGTGGCGGCCCAGACGTTTCCAGAATTGTTTCGTCGGAATGGATACGAAACGGTTTGCATTGGGAAAATATCTCATACGCCAGACGGCAAGGTATTTAATTATGACGGCACAGGGGATGGCCGCAGTGAACTGCCCCACGCTTGGGATCAATTTGCCACACCGTACGGTCCGTGGAAGCGAGGTTGGGGAACATTTTTTGCGTATGAGGCAGGACGTCATCGCGAAGATGGATCGGGGCATAAGGACCTCATGGAATTTACGGCCAAGACAGACGATGCGTTGCCCGACGGTATGATGGCGACGGCGGCGATCGAAAAATTAGCAGAGCTGAAGTCGCTGAGATTAGAAACGGGTAAACCCTTTTTAATGGGTTTGGGTTTCTTTAAGCCTCACTTACCCTGGGTGGCGACGGAGGCGGATTGGAAAGCTTTTGCGGACGTAGAAATCACTCCGCCTAACGAACCAAGCAAACTGAATTCTGAGTGGTTCCACAATAGCGGTGAATTTTATAAGTACCGAGTTCCATGGAAAAAAACACGGCCCTTATCCTTGTCGGACCGTATGTCCTCAAAACGGGCTTACCTGGCTTGCGTGCGGTATGTCGACCGGCAGATTGGACGCGTGCTCAATTCCCTCGATGAATTGGACTTGGCAGAAGATACGATTGTTGTGGTTTGGGGCGATCACGGTTGGCACTTGGGTGAGTCCGCGATTTGGGGAAAGCATTCGCCATTTGATCGTTCCTTAAATAGCGTCTTGATGATACGCGTGCCAGGTGTTTCCAAACCTAATCACCAGTGCGATGAATTGGTGGAAAGCACGGACCTCTACCCAACCTTGATGGCAGCATGTCGATTGGAGACCACCGAGACGGCTTTCCCGCTAGACGGTTTTAGCCTGCTTCCGCTTTTGCAGGGTGGCGAGCAACCTCTTCGCGAGGCGGCCCTCAGTATGTTCGGAAAGGGATTTACGTTGCGGTCGAAAACGCATCGATTGATTGGGAAAAATAAAGATTTATGGACATCGGAGCATGGCGAAGCGAAAGCCGGACCGATGGAGTTTTATAATTTGACGAAGACGATTGACCCGGTGGCTAACGTGATCGATTCGGAACCGGACGCGCTGGATAAATTTAAGGCGGAATGGCCGAGGAAGAAAATTCAAAAATGAAACTGCTCCCCAACAACCGTGTTTACCCACAGCAATCGGCGAACATGGTACTCGCCAACCACAGGCAGACCTCGATTTGGATTTGCGGACTCGCCATCGTGGGGGTCTTTTGGGCTACCGCTGCGGTAGCTCAGGAGCGAGCCAAACAGGAAGTGCCATTCCCCGGTTTCCCAGGGTTGGAGAAAAAAGCGAGTGGCGAATGGTGGGAAATCAAAAAAAGAAATTT